>JANNVG010000848.1:0-15511 GCA_031414395.1 Fimbriiglobus sp. | reverse complement strand
ACCGCTGGCCTTGTTGTCAGCACGGGCAGGATGTCCGGACCGTGCGGGTCATGTCAAATATTTTCGGCCGTTCGTTACAATTCGGCACGGGCTGTGGCAAACTACGCAACCAGTGGCCGGTCGCGGTGGGTCCGGTGACTTCGCTCGGCCATCAATTCGCCATAAGTGCTTGGCGGGCATGGATTCTTCTACGATTCGGGAATGGTTCCACGGAGGGGTGGGGGGAGGTGGAAAGAACCATCCGCCCTGCTCACGATCGGGAGGTGACGCGCGTGCCGTTCTTCGTCATCAACGACGCGGTGACGGTCGCCGGCGCGCGGCCAACGGACGTGCTCGTGGTGGCGTTTCGCCATGTGGCACCGGCCGACCCCGCCCCGACGTGTGCGGTGGGGGGACGTGCTGACACCAGTTCCCAGGGCGTCAGCCCTGGGATTCCTTCGACACATGCCGGCCCGCCGGCCGACAATACCCTATACCCTCACCCGGAGGTTCGCCGTGGCCGTCACTGCCCCCCAGCCGCCCGCCGCCCCGCTCGCCGTCTCCGACAAGCCGACGTTCGGCGAGACGTGGGCGTTCCGCGCGTTCTTGATTCTGTTCTTCCTCACCCTGATCATCGGCCTGCTCCACTTCCTGTTCAGCAAGATCAAGTATTCCACATGACGCACGACCCGCACCAGTTCTACGACAACCCGCTGACCGCCCGGTACGCCCGGGCCGCCATGAGCGAGCGGTGGGGGCCGCGGCGGAAGTTCCGCACGTGGCGGCGGCTGTGGCTCGCCCTCGCCGAAGCCGAACACGAACTCGGCCTGATGGCCGCCGACGGCACCACGCCCCGCATCACGCCCGCACACCTGGCCGAGCTGCGGGCACACCTCGACGACATCGACTTCGACCGCGCCGCGTGGTGGGAGAAGCAACTGCGGCACGACGTGATGGCCCACGTCCACACGCTCGGCGAAGTGGCCCCCGCGTGCAAGGAGATCGTCCACCTCGGCGCCACGTCGTGTTACGTGACCGACAACGCCGACCTCATCCTGATGCGGGAGAGCCTGGACGAACTGTGCGGCGGTCTGGCCAACCTGATCGACGCGCTCGCCCGGTTCGCCGAGAACTGGCGGGCCGAACCGACGCTCGGCTTCACCCACTTCCAGCCGGCGCAGCTCACCACCGTCGGCAAGCGGGCGACGCTCTGGTGCTACGACTTCGTGATCGACTTGAAGGAACTCGAACGCCGACGCGATGAACTGCCCTTCCGCGGGGCGAAGGGCACGACGGGCACGCAGGCCAGCTTCCTGGCGCTGTTCAACGGCGACCACGACAAGGTGCGGCACCTCGACGAACTGGTGGCGACGAAGATGGGCTTCGACACCCGCTTCCCCGTCACCGGGCAAACGTACTCGCGGAAGATCGACTCGCAGGTGCTCGACGCGCTCAGCGGGGTTGCGCAGTCGTCGCACAAGTGGGGCAGCGATTTGCGACTGCTCGCCCACCGGCAGGAGATCGACGAGCCGTTCGAGGAGAAGCAGATCGGCAGTTCGGCGATGGCGTACAAGCGGAACCCGATGCGGGCCGAACGGCTCTGTTCGCTCAGCCGCTTCCTCATGGGCCTGCCGGCGATGGCCGCGCAGACGCACGCCACGCAGTGGTTCGAGCGGACGCTCGACGACTCCGCCGCCCGGCGGCTCTACATCCCGCAAGCGTTCCTGACCGCCGATGCGTGCCTGCGGATCGCGCTGAACGTCGCCCGCGGGCTGGTGGTGAACGCGCCGATCATCGCCCGCGGGGTGCGGGACTACCTGCCGTACATGGCGACGGAGAACCTCATCATGGCGGCGGTGGCGGCCGGGGCCGACCGTCAGGACGTTCACGAGGTGATCCGCGTTCACAGCCACGCCGTCACGAAGCGCATCAAGGACGGCGAGGGCGTGAGCACGGAGTTGTTCGACCTGTTGAAGGCGGAGCCGGCGTTCAAAGGGGTGAACTTCGAGTCGGCGACGGACGCGCGGCTGTTCGTCGGCCGCAGCCCGGAGCAGGTGACGGAGTTCGTGGAGATGGAAGTGGAGCCGATCCGTCGGCGGTACGCCGAGAAGCTGGGGCAGAAGGCCGAGTTGAAGGTGTGAAAGCGGGGCCACCACGAATCACACGAATACCACGAATGAAGACAGGAGGACGAGAGGGCTGATTTTCCCTGGGTTTCATTCGTGGTATTCGTGTGATTCGTGGTGAACTTTCTTGCCGCCATGTTCACGCCTACAACAGCGACATGGAGAGCGCGACCAACACCCCGTCACCCCCGCCGCGGTTCGCCTGGGATTGGGCCGGATGGTGGACGCTCGTGTTCGCCGCGAACATGCCGGTGCCGGTGTTTCTCGGACTGATGGCCGTCGGCTCCGATGGTGGTGCGTGGGGGCTGTTCGGTGGGCTGGTGGTGCTGTATTGGATCGGCTTCGCCCTCTGCCTGTTCCGGTTTCGGGTCGGGCGATCGCTGGTATTGGGCGGGGTGCTCGTCGCCTTGAGCCAACTCGTTCCGATCATGCACGTCTTCTGTGGGTCGTTCGGCCTGACGATGTGGGACGAAATCGGCGGGCAAAGTTTCTTCTCGGACGAGGGGTGGGACCACACCCGGAACGGGTGGCAGGATGACCCGAACGTCGCCGCCTTCACCATCGTCTGCATCGCCGCCCACCCGTTGCTCGTGTTGGCCGTATTCCTCGGCTGCATCATCCGCTGGTATCGCGGAGACCGCCCCATCTGGTTCACCGGCCGCACCGACCCGGACGCCGACGCCTCGTAAACTCTTCCCATGCCGTACACCCCCATCGTGGCCACGCTCGGGTACATCTTCTCCCCGGATCGCGCGCGGGTGCTGCTGGTGCATCGCACCGCCCGCGGGCCGACCGACCCGCACTTCGGCAAGTGGAACGGCCTCGGCGGGAAGGTGGAGCGCGACGAGGACATCTACGGTTGCCTGTGCCGCGAGTTGCACGAAGAAGCCGGCATCACGGTGACGAGTGCGGAGCTGGCGGGTACGGTGTCGTGGCCCGGCTTCGGCAAGGGCGGCGAAGACTGGTTCGGGTTCGTGTTCCGCGTGTTCGACTTCACCGGCACGCCGCCGACGACCAACGACGACGGCCCACTGGAGTGGGTGGACGTGAACCGCGTGTTGGAACTGCCCCTGTGGGAAGGCGACCGCTTCTTCCTGCCGCTGGTGTTCGACTTCACCGCCAAGCCGTTTCACGGGGTCATGCCATACCTGAACGGGCAACCGACGGGGTGGCGGTACAATTCGCCCCGCGTGTGAATTCGCCCGCACGTCGTGAACCGTGTGCTACAGTTCGGGCGAGTTGGCGGGTGCCCCGTCGGGCGCCCCTGACGAGTTCGCCGACAGGCTGTCCGACCGGGGTGCCGAGTTGAGCTCCCGCAGTTCCAAATCGCGGGCCATCGCCCTGCTGCCGGGCTTCTGCCCGGAGGCCGGGGCGGTGCCGTTCCCCGGCTACCGCCTGATCCGCCTGCGGGGCCGCGGCGGGTTCGCCACCGTGTGGGAGGCGAGCGGGCCGGACGGCGACGTGATGGCCCTGAAGTTCATGTCCAGCAACAACGGGTCGAGCACCGTGCGGGAACTACGGGCGCTGCGGGCGTTCGCCGCGCTCGAGCACCCGCACCTGCTGCCCATCTACGACGTGTGGAGCATCCCCGGCCAGATCGTCATCGGCATGGAGTTGGCCGAAGCCAGCCTGCTCGACCTGATGCTGCTGTACGCCGACGAATTCCAGAAGCCGATCGAGACCGACCGCCTGCTGCGGTACATGAGCCAAGTGGCCACCGCCCTCGACTTCCTGAACGCCCACAACCACCAGTGGGAGGGGCGGAAGGTGGGCCTCCAGCACGGCGACATCAAGCCGAACAACTTGCTGCTGGTGGGCGACACGGCGAAGCTGGCCGACTACGGCCTGGCCACCCCCACCAGCGGGGCGAAGACGCCGTGCCACCGCCACGGCACGCTCGAGTACGTGTCCCCGGAGGTGATCCAGGGGTACGCCAGCGACACGTCCGACCAGTTCAGCCTGGCCGTCACGTACTACGTGCTGCGGAGCACCACCTTCCCGTTCCCGCCGCCGCCGCCGCCGGAGAAGATGGGGCGGTCGTTCGTCCGCCCGCCGCCCGACCTGAGCTGCGTGCCGATGAGCGAGCGCCCGCCGCTCCTGCGGGCGCTCTCGCCCATCCCCCAGAACCGCTACCCCACCTGCACAGCGTTCGTCGAAGCGCTCAAGATGGCGACCGGCGTGAAGTCCGGGTCCACCGTCATTCGCGTGTGTTGAGTCGCCCTGCCGGCGAGGCGAATCGACTGGTGCCCGGTGGTCGAAAAATGTATGCTGTCGTTAGTCACCTTCTGCGACGAGGATCGAACTGGTGGTCCGGATCGCGCTCTTCCTCCTGGCACTGCCGTCACTGCTCATGCCGCCCGGCGTGTGCGTGTGTCAGTACGCCCGGACGGACCGAGTGACGCCGACCCCGATGCCCGGTGCCGTGGTCGGCCAAGTCTCGTCTCCCTCGGATGCCGGTGTGTCCCGTCCCGGTGGGTGTTGCAAGAAGTGTCGCACTGCCACTCCGCCGATCCCCCGGCAGACCGATTCGGCGGATCGCCAGGGGCAACCGGCCCACCGTTCACCCGCTGATCGGGAGCACGCCCCGAACTGCCCGGCGGTCGGGCCGTCTGCCACCGCGAAGGTCGTCGAACCGCCGGTGCTGTTGCCCGAACTCCGGCTCGTCGCCACGGTGTGCCCGGTTGACACCGTGGCCGTGCCGACCGTCACCCGTGTGGCCCCGGCCGACACCCCTTTCCCGCCGACTCCGCGCTACATCTCCTTCCGCTCGCTGCTCATTTAGTCCACCTCCCGCGCCCGCACCCACCCGTCCCGTCCGCACTCCGTTCTCGTCCGGGGTCCGTCATGTTTGCTCATTCGACACCGCGCGGTGTGTTCGGTCGCATCGCCCGTGCGATCCCGCCGGTCGTCATCTTCGCCGCGCTCGGCGGGCTGCTCGTGTGGGGCCACCAGAGCGGTTGGACGCTGCCGAAGTTCTCCGCCCTCCGCGGCGACACCGCCGCCCCCGACGACTGGTGCCCGAACCACGGCGTGCCCGAATCCGAATGCGTGGAGTGCCGCCCGGAGTTGATGCCCCGGCCGAAGGCGCACGGCTGGTGCCGGGAGCACGGCGTCCACCAGTGCCCGCTCCACCACCCGGACGTGGCCCAACTGCCGTACACGCCGACGGTGACGGCCGACGATCTGGATCGGGCGGCCCGTGCCCTCGCCCTCACCCCGCGGGCGGAGAACAACGGCAAGTGCGAGTTGCACAACCGCCGCATTCAGTTCGCGTCGGATGAGGCGGTGAAGAAGGCCGGGGTGGACTCGGAGCCGGTGGAGACTGGCGCGGTGGTGGAGGCGGTGACGGCGAACGGCGAGATCACCTACGACCCGACCCGCACCGCCCGCCTGTCGGCGCGGGTGCCCGGCAGCGTGTTCCGGGTGTTCAAGCAGGTGGGCGAGCGGGTGACGGCGGGCGAGCTGGTGGCACTGGTGGACGCGGCCGAAGTGGGGAAGGCGAAGGCCGAGTTGTTGCAAGCCGTGGTGCAACTGCGGCAGAGGGAGAAGGTGCTCGCCGGCTACCGCGAGTCGCCGGGCGTGGTGCCGGCCCGCACCGTTTCCGACCTGGAAGCGGCGGCCGGCGAACTCCGCGTCAAGGCCGCCACCGCTGAACAAGCCCTCAACAACCTGGGCCTCCCGTTCGAGCTGAAAGCGCTGGCGAAGGTGCCCGACGAAGAACTGCCGAAAGCGCTCCGCTACGTCGGCCTGCCCGCCGCCGCAGTCGAAGCGCTGGACCCGAAGGGGACGAGTTGGAACCTGCTGCCGGTCGTCTCCCCGCAGGACGGGCTGGTGGCCGCCCGCGACGTGGTGGCCGGCGAGGTGGTGGACACGACGAAGGTGCTGCTCCTGGTGGTGGACGCCCGCCGCATGTGGCTGACGCTCGACGTGGGGCAGGCGGACGCGGCGCTGGTGACGCTCGGCCGGCCGGTGCAGTTCCGCCCGAACGTCGGGCGTGAGGTCGTGGCCGGGGTGGTCAGTTGGATGAGCACCGAGGTGAACGACCGCACGCGGACGGTGAAGGTGCGGGCGGAGTTGGACAACCCGAGCGGGCGGCTGCGGTCGAACACGTTCGGCACCGGGCGGGTGATCCTCCGCGAAGAAGCGAAGGCGGTGGTGGTGCCGAACTCGGCCGTCCACTGGGAGGGGTGCTGCCACGTCGTGTTCGTGCGCGACAAAGACTACCTGAAGCCGGGCGCGGCGAAGGTGTATCACACCCGCTCCGTCCGGCCGGGGGTGAAGATGGGCGACAAGACGGAGATCGTCGCCGGGCTGCGGTCGGGGGAGGTGGTGGCCCACGTCGGGGCCGAGACGCTGCGGGCCGAGCTGCTCCGCGGCAACCTGGGCGAAGGGTGATGCACGAAGAAGTAGCGGCCCGGTCGGGCCGCAGTACGGAAGGGAGTGCGTTCTTCAGCCCGAAGGGCTGGGAGTGCTCAGCCCAGGGCATCGCCCTGGGTAGCGTATCCAGCCGCCACCCAGCCTGAAGGGCTGGGAGAGGCTTGCAGCCCTTCAGGCTGCGGGTGGACGGCCGGGCGGACCCAGGGCGTTGCCCTGGGCTGAACACTGTCAGGCCTTCGGCCTGTGGGCGCTTGGTGTGCCGACGCGACCCACTACCTGTCGACACTACCGTGAGTCGCACCGATGCTGAACCGGGTCATCGACTTCTCGCTCAAGCACCGCCTGCTGGTGATCGTGGCGTCCCTCGCCGTGGTCGCGTTCGGCGTGCTGTCGATGCGGCAACTCGACGTGGACGCCTTCCCCGACACCACCCCCGTGCAGGTGCAGATCAACACCGTCGCCCCCGCCCTCGGCCCGGAGGAGGTGGAGCAGCAGATCACCTTCCCGGTCGAACAGGCGCTGTCCGGGCTGCCCAAGCTGCAATCCCTCCGCTCGGTGTCCAAGTTCGGGCTGTCGCACGTGGTCGTCACCTTCGACGACGGCACTGACATCTACTTCGCCCGGCAGGTGGTGAACGAGCGGCTGGGGGCGGTCGAGTTGCCCGGCGGCATCGACCGGCCGAAGCTGGGGCCGGTGTCCACCGGGCTGGGCGAGGTATTCCACTACGTCGTCACCGGCAAGGGCGACGACGCCACCGACCTGCGGACGATCCACGACTGGGTGATCCGGCCGAAGCTGCGGACCGCTCGCGGGACGGCCGAGGTGAACTCGTGGGGCGGGTTCGAGAAGCAGTACCAGGTGCGGATCGACCCCGACCGGCTGGTGAAGTTCGGCCTCACCTTCGACCAGGTGACCGACGCCGTGCGGCGGAACAACGCCAACGTGGGCGGCGGCACCATCACCCAGAACGGGCAGGCGCTGCTCGTCCACGGCAAGGCCCGCACGACCGACCGGGAACAGATCGCCAACGTGGTCGTCACCGCCACCGACGGCGTGCCGGTGCGGGTGGCCGACGTGGCCGACGTGCAGGTGGGGCACGAGGTCCGTCGCGGGGCGGTGACGGCCGACGGCAAGGGCGAGGTGGTGCTCGGCCTCGGGTTCATGACGATGGGCGAGAACAGCCACACCGTCACCTGGGGGATGAAGCACAAGCTGGACGAGGTGAAGACCACACTCCCGCCGGGAGTGAAGGTGGAGCCGGTGTACGACCGCACCGAGCTGGTCGATCACGTCATCCACACCGTCCGGAACAATCTGTTCGAGGGCGGGCTGCTGGTGATCGCCGTGCTGTTCGCCTTCCTGGGCAACCTGCGGGCGGCGGCGATTGTGGCGCTCGCCATCCCGCTCGCCATGCTGTTCGCCTTCACCGGCATGTTCCGCTGGGGGATCGCGGCCAGCCTGCTGTCGCTCGGGGCCATCGACTTCGGCATGGTGGTGGACAGCTCGGTGGTGATGGTGGAGAACTGCGTGAGGCACCTGAGCCAGAACACCACCGGGAAGAGCAAGGTGGAGGTGATCCGAACCGCGGCGGTGGAGGTGCGGAAGCCGACGCTGTTCGGCGAACTCATCATCGCCATCGTGTACCTGCCCATCCTCACCCTGGAGGGGATCGAGGGGAAGCTGTTCCGCCCGATGGCGCTGACCGTCATCTTCGCCCTGGTCGGGTCGATGATCCTGTCGATGACGCTCATGCCGGTGCTGGCCAGTCTGCTGCTGCCCAAGCGGGTGCCGGAGCGGGAGCCGCTGCTCATGCGGCTCGCCCACGCCGTTCACGCCCCCATCCTCCGCATCTGCATGAATCACCGGCTGGCGGTCATCGGGTTCGCCGCGTGCGTGCTGGTCTTCGCGTTCGGGTTCATCGCCCCGAACCTGGGGTCGGAGTTCGTGCCGCGGCTGTCCGAGGGGGCCATCTGCATCAACGTGGTGCGGCTGGCCGGCACCGACCTGGACGAGAGCGTGCGGGCGAACACGCAGATGGAGAAGACGATCCTGGCGAAGTTCCCGGACGAGGTGGAGCACGTGTGGAGCCGCATCGGCACGGCCGAGGTGGCGACCGACCCGATGGGGCTGGAACTGACCGACGTGTTCATCACCCTCAAGCCGCGGGGCCGGTGGACGCGGGCGACGACGCAGGCCGAGTTGACGGTGCTGCTGGACAAGGAACTCCGCACCACCCCCGGCCAGAAGTTGGCGTTCACGCAGCCGATCGAACTCCGCATCAACGAGATGCTCAGTGGCGTCCGCACCGACGTGGCGGTGAAGATCTACGGCGACGACTTTGAGACGCTGGAAAAGAAGGCGAAAGAGGTGGAAGCGATCCTCCGCACCGTCCCCGGCAACGCCGACCTGTCGGTCGAACAGATCGGCGGCCAGCCGGTGCTGCGCGTGCAAGTGAAGCAGGACGAGATCGCCCGGCACGGGGTGCCCGCACAAGCGGTCCTCGATCTGGTGGAGTCAATCGGGTCGAAGCCGCTCGGCGAGGTGGTGGAAGGGCAACTCCGCTTCCCCCTGGTGGTGCGGTTGCCCGATCACCACCGGCAGAGTCCGGAGGCGGTGGGGGCGATGCTCGTCTCGTCGCCGAACGGCGAGCGCATCCCCCTCGCCCGCCTCGCCGACGTGACGGTGGTGGAGGGCAAGTCCACCATCACCCGCGAGTGGGGGCAGCGGCGGATCACCGTCACGTGCAACGTCCGCGGCCGCGACCTGGGCAGCTTCGTGGCGGAGGCGCAGAAGAAGGTGGCGGAGAAAGTGACACTCCCGCAAGGGCGGTACTCGCTGGTGTGGGGCGGGCAGTTCGAGCAACTGCAACGGGCACAACTGCGCCTGCTAATCGTCGTGCCGCTGTCGCTGTTGCTCATCTTCGGCCTGCTGTACGCCACTTACGGCAACGTGGTGGACGCAATCCGGGTGTTCACCGGCATCCCGTTCGCGTGGGTGGGCGGGGTCATCGCCCTGTGGCTACGGGATATGCCGTTCTCCATCTCGGCGGCCATCGGGTTCATCGCCCTGTCCGGGGTGGCGGTGCTCGATGACATGATTCTGGTCTCCTACGTCCGCCAACTGCGGGCGAAGGGTGCGTCGCTCGACGACGCGGTACGGCAGGCGGCCATCACCCGGCTTCGGCCGGTGCTCATGACCACGCTCGTCGCCGCCCTCGGGTTTCTGCCGATGGCGTTCTCGACCGGGCAAGGGGCCGAGGTGCAGCGGCCGTTGGCCACGGTGGTCATCGGCGGGGTCATCGGCGCGATGGTCATGTCGCTGCTCGTGTTGCGGGTGCTGTACCTGTTGTTCAGCGGCGGCGTCCGACGGTCGGGCGACACCGCGTGCTCTGCTCACTCCGCGAGCGGGTCCGATGACCGCTCGCGGAGCGAGCAGAGCACGTCAGACGATTCACCCCCATCCGGGGGCACTCAACGGAGGGACGAAGGATGAACGCGATCACGATTCGGGCGGGCCTGGCGGGAATGTTCCTCGCCGGCGTGTTGGCCCTGGCGGTCGGCTGCGGGCCGGCGGGCAACCCCACCGAGCAGGCGAAGGGGACGGGCAAACCCACCACCGCCGAGACCGGCAAGAAGCACGACCACAGCGGGTGGTGGTGCGACGAGCACGGCATCCCGGAACACGAGTGCTCGATGTGTCAGTCGAAGGTGGCGAAGGAGTGCAAGGCGAAGGGCGACTGGTGCGACACGCACGACCGGGCGAAGAGCCAGTGCTTCGTGTGCGACCCGTCGCTGAAGGAGAAGTTCGCGGCCAAGTACCGGGCGAAGTTCAACGCCGAACCGCCGCCCGTCGAGGAGGAGACGGAGAAGAAGGACGAGAAGAAGTGATGGCGGCGGAGCGGGTGGGCGTCACATGTCGGTGGACATCTGTTTCAAGCCGCCAGGGGTCGTCGCCAGAAGGCGGTCCACTGGCGGTGTTCGCCGCGGTCCAGGGCGCGGACGCTGGTGTACGAACCCGCCGTGGCGGCCTGTCCGCGACACGCGGTCGGCACTTCCCACCCAGATCCCGCAGGCGGTGGCGCAGATCGGCAAGGCACTGGCCGAGTGCGGCAAGGCGGCCGAGAGTGCGGGCGTCGAGATCTGGGTGGCGGTCCACGGGCCGAAGGAGAACACGCGCAGCCGAAGGTGATGCGGGCGATCATGGACGCGTGCGGGCACAAGGCGGTCGGCGTGACGTGGAACTCGAACGACGGTCGGGTGAAATGTGTCGGGAGGCGGTGATTCACCCGGTCGCAAGCTCCCGGCGACCGTTCTCTCGACCCGCACTACAAATGCGGTTCAACTCTTCCACAGTTTGCGGTCGAGCGTGCGGTAGCCGATGGCTTCGGCGATGTGGTCGGCGGTCACGCGGGGGCTGTTCTCCAAATCGGCAATCGTGCGGCTCACCCGCAAGATGCGGTCGTGCGCTCGCGCGGATAACCCCAGGTCGTCCATCGCGGCGGAGATGAGCTGGCGGCCGTCGGCGTCGGGTTCGCTGTACTCGCGGAGTTGCCGCGTGCCCATCCGCGCGTTCGTCATGCCGCCCTCGCCGAAGCGGGCGTCCTGCACACGTCGCGCCGCCAGCACCTGTTCCCGCATGACCCCGCTGCTCGTGCCGTCGGCCTTCTTGCTCAACTCCTCGTAGGGCACGGCCGGCACTTCGATGTGCAGGTCAATCCGGTCCAGCAGCGGCCCCGAAATGCGGCCGAGGTACTTCTCCACCGCCATCGGGTTGCACTTGCACTGGTGCTTCGCATCCCCCAGGTAGCCGCACGGGCACGGGTTCATGCTGGCACAGAGGATGAAGTCGGCGGGGAACGTGGCCTGACTCGCGGCCCGGCTGATGGTGACAACGCCCTCCTCTAATGGCTGACGCAGGCACTCCAAACTGCGGCGGTTGAACTCAGGAAGTTCGTCGAGGAACAACACGCCGTAGTGGGCGAGCGAGATTTCCCCCGGCGTGGGGATCGTTCCGCCGCCGACCATTCCCGCATCCGAAATGGTGTGGTGCGGGCTGCGAAACGGGCGGGTGCTCATCAGCGATTCGCCCGCCGGCAGCCGTCCGACGGCCGAGTAGATGCGGGTAGTTTGCAGGCTCTCGTTCGGGGTGAGCGGCGGGAGGATGCTGGGCAGCCGTCGGGCGAGCATCGTCTTCCCGCTCCCAGGGCTGCCGAGCAACAGCACGTTGTGCCCGCCGGCGGCGGCGATCACCATCGCCCGCTTCGCGTACTCCTGCCCCCGCACGTCGGCGAAGTCCACCGGGTAGCGGTTCAGCTTCGCCTCAATCTCGGCGATGCCCGGCGACACCGGGTCCACTTCCACCGCCCCGCTGATGATGCCGAACGCCTCGGCCAGACTGGTGACGCCGTACACTTCCACTTCCGTGACCACCGCCGCCTCGCGGGCGTTCTCGGCCGGCACGATCAGCTTCTTGATGCCCAGGTCGCGGGCGGCCATCGCCACGCTCAGGCACCCTTTCACCGGCCGCACGCTGCCATCAAGTGCGAGTTCCCCGGCGGTGGCGAAGTCGGCGAGCTGCTCGGGCGTGAGTTGCCGCGTGGCGACCAGGATGCCGAGGGCAATCGGCATGTCGAAGGCGCCGCCTTCTTTCCGCAAATCGGCGGGAGCCAGCGAGATGATGACGCGCCCGGTGGGGCGGGCGTAACCGAGATTCGCCAGCGCCCGCTCGATGCGGTGGACGCTCTCCCGCACGGCCAGTTCGGGCAGCCCGACGAGGATGATCTTGGGCAGGCCGCCGGTCGAATCCACCTCCACCGATACCGGCACCGCGTCGATGCCCACCAGCGCGAACGACCGCAGTTTGGCGAGCATGGCGGCGACCGGCGGTGTGGTGAACGGGTGTGCGGATGAGCCTAAACAGCCGGGTGCGCACAGGCAAGGAGGAAAAGTGGCGTCTCGCGCAGAGCCGCAGAGCCGCAGAGAGGACAGAATCGAGAGTTGCGGACTGTTCCCAACAACTTCCTCTCCAGTCTTCTCTGCGGCTCTGCGGCTCTGCGTGAGATGCCGGGCGTCCCACCGCCCTACAATTCCCTCCCCGCTCCCGAGGCCGCGTCATGCGCCCCGCCGCCCTGTTCGCCCTCGCCCTGCTCGTGAGTTCACCCATGCTCGGCCGGTCCGACGAAGGCATGTGGCTGCTGAACGACCCGCCCAAGCAACTGCTCAAGGAGAAGCACCAGTTCGACCTGACCGACCCGTGGCTGGAGCGGGCGATGAAGGCGAACGTGCGGTTCAACAGCGGCGGCAGCGGCGGGTTCGTGAGCGCGGACGGGCTGATCGTGACCAACCACCACATCGCGGCCGACGCGCTCCAGAAGCTGAGCACGAAGGACCGCGACCTGTTCGCCCTCGGCTTTTATGCGAAGGACCGCAAGAACGAGGCCAAGTGCCCCGACCTGGAACTGAACGTGTTGCAGTCCATTGAAGACGTGACGGCGAAAGTGAACGCGGCGGTGAAGGCGGACCTGAAGCCGGCGGAGGCCGCTGCCGCACGGCGGGCGGTGATGAGCGAGATCGAGAAGGAGAGCCTGACCAAGACGGGACTGCGGTCCGATGTGGTGACGCTGTACCAGGGCGGGGCGTACCACCTGTACCGCAGCAAGAAGTACACCGACGTGCGGCTGGTGTTCGCCCCGGAGCAGGGCATCGCGGCGTTCGGCGGGGACGTGGACAACTTCGAGTACCCGCGACACGGGCTGGACTTCGCCTTCTTCCGTGCCTACGAGAACGGCCAGCCGGTGAAGTGCGACCACTTCTTCAAGTGGAGCGAGGTGGGGCCGAAGGAGAACGACGTGGTGTTCGTGACCGGGCATCCCGGCACCACCAACCGCCTGGAAACGCTGGACAAGCTGAAGCACCGTCGGGATTCCACGCTGCCGTACACGCTGTCTCGGTTGCGGACGTTGGAAGCGGCGCTGACGCAGTACGGCGACCAGGGGCCGGAACAACGCCGGCAGGCGGCGACCAACCTGCACAGCGTGGCGAACGCACGCAAGGCGTTCAGCGGGCAAATCCAGGGGCTGCTCGACCCGGAGATTTTGAAGCAGAAGCAACAGGCCGAGTTGTCTCTGGTGCCGTCGAGGCCGAATTTCCCCGGTAGCGAGCCGACGGAGAAGGAGTATCAGAAGGCGCTCGACACGGTGGCCGAAGCCCAGCGAACGTACCGCCAGTTCGAGAAAGAACATGCGCTCATCGAAACGGGGCACGCCTTCTATTCGGACCTGTTCGCCATCGCCCGGCACTGCGTGCGGCTGGCGGATGAACTGCCGAAGAAGTCGCCGGATCGGTTGCGGGAGTACCGCGACACGAACCTCGACTCGCTCAAGTTCGGTTTGTTCAGCCCGGCCCCCATCGAGAAGAACCTGGAGCGGGCCAAGCTGCAAGCGTCGCTCACGTTCCTGGCCGAGAACCTGGGCGGCGAACACCCGACGGTGAAGCTGGTGCTGGCGGGCAAGAACCCGGCCAAGCGTGCCGATGAACTGGTGAACAGCACCCTGTACGACCCCGAGGTGCGGAAGAAACTGGTCGGTGACGAGCCGGGAACGTTAGCGACCGGAGCCAAGATGATCGCCGAAAGCAAAGACCCGATGATCCTGCTGGCGAAGGCCATCGACGCCGACGCCCGCAGGCTCCGCAAGCGGTACGAGGACGAAGTGGAAGAAGTGGAGCGGCAGGCGTACGCGGAGATCGCCAAGCTGCGGTTCGCGGCGCTCGGCAAGACCGTCGCCCCGGATGCCACCTTCACCCTGCGGCTGGCCTTCGGCGTGGTGAAGGGGTACGACGTGGACGGGCAGACGCTGCCGTTCCACACCACGTTCGGCGGCGCGTTCGACAGGGCGGCGGCGATGAAGAACCGCGAGCCGTTCGAACTGCCCGAGCGGTGGGTGAAGGGGAAGGACAAGCTCGACCTGAAGACGCCGTTCGACTTCGTGAGCACGGCCGACACCATCGGCGGGAACAGCGGTTCGCCGGTGCTGAACCGCGACGGGGAGTTGGTGGGCATCAACTTCGACCGCAACCGGCACGGGCTGGTGCGGAACTTCGTGTACACGGAGGTACAGGCCCGGCACGTCGCCGTTCACTCGCGGGCCGTGCTGGAAGCGCTGCGGAAGTTGTACGACGCGGGTGAGTTGGCGAAGGAACTGACCGGGAAGTGAATGCCGCCGTGTGCCGACTGTAGTCGGCCTCTGTGAGGCCGGTCAGACCGGGGTCACAGACCCCGGCTACAGTCAATCAGATTGCCGCTCACGGCGACACTGGGGCGGACGTTCACCATGACCCTGCGTGCGGATGCCCTGGCCATCTGGCAGTCGGCCGTTGCCGCTGTGCGACCGCGTGCGCTCGTGGCCGACGCCGTCCGATCGCTGAACCTGTCGGGGCGGGTGATCGTGGTCGGGTGCGGCAAGGCCGGCGCGGAGATGGCCGCGGGCGTGGAGGAGGTGCTGCAACAAGTTGAAGGAGTGGTGAACGTCCCGGCCGATTGCACCGCCCCGCTGCGGCACATCCGCCTACACCCCGCACGTCCGGCCGCGTCCAACTTCCCCACTGCGGAAGGTGTGGCCGGCGCGGAAGAAATGCTCCGCCTGCTGTCCTCCGCCGGCCCCGACGACACCGCCCTTTGCCTCATCTCCGGCGGCGGGTCGGCGCTGCTGCCGTGCCCGGTGGCGGGCGTGTCGCTCGAATCGAAACTGGCGATCACGAAGTTGCTGCACGCGAGCGGGGCGAGCATCGGTGAAATGAACTGCGTGCGGAAGCACCTGTCGCGGGTGAAGGGCGGGCGGCTGGCCGAGGCGTTCCGCGGCCGACGACTCGTGTCGCTCATCATCTCGGATGTCGTCGGCGACCCGCTCGACGTGATCGCCTCCGGCCCGTCCGCCCCCGACCCCACCACCTTGGGCGACGGGGAACGGGCGGTGGAAAAGGTGGCCCGGGGGCCCCGCTGGCCGGCGGTCGTGGGGGCGCCCCTTCAGGACG
>JANNVG010000847.1:0-3192 GCA_031414395.1 Fimbriiglobus sp. | reverse complement strand
GCCTCGCCAACTCCACCACCTTGGCGCCGACGGCCACGTCTTCCAACCCCAGCCCGAGCGACTTGAACACGGTGATGTCGGTCGGCGACTGCCGGCCCGGATAGCGGCCGACGAGCAGCGGGGCGAGGTCGCGGACGTCGGTCAGGTTGAGCACGCCGGCGTTCAGTGCCGGCACGAAGTCGCCCGCCTCGGCTCGCGCCTGCTCCTTGCTGTCCACACTCACCAGTGTCGCCCGGCGGAACACGTCCACATCCGCTTCGGCCTTGCTGAGGAAGTTCGAGCCGATCAGGTTGACGTGCGCCCCCTCGGCCAGCCACTTGCCGAACAGCACCGGCTCGCGGGACGACGTGGCCGTGATCACCACGTCTTGCCCACCGGCTTCTTCGGGGGAAGAGGCCGGCACCACCTCCGTGCCGAACGCCTTGCTCGCGTCGTCGCAGAACGCCTTCAACTTCTCGGCGTCGCGGCCCACCACCACCGCCTTGCGGATCGTCCGCACCCGGCACACCGCTTCGAGTTGCGAGCGGGCTTGCCGGCCGGTGCCGAACAGCCCGACGGTGGCCGCGTCCGCGCGGGCGAGCAGTTGGGTGGCCACGCCGGTGGCGGCCCCGGTCCGCACCGCTCCCAAGTGGTCGGCTTCGATGATCGCCGTCAGGTCGCCCTGTTTGGGGTCGAACAGGTAGACGTGGAACTTCGCCCCGAACTTGCCGGTGGTGTACGCCTTCAGGCCGATGGCGCTCATCGTCTTGGCCGCGGCCGGCAGCACGTGCAGCATGACGTTGTCGGTCTGGCACCGTTGGCGCGGGACGTTGTGCGCCTCCTCGCACGCCCACTTGCGGAAGGCCGTGCCGACGGTGGCGATGGCCAGGTCCATCGTCAGCAGCCCGCGGACGTCGTCTTCGGTGAGGTACAAGATGGTCATGTGCGACCCTCCGGCGATGTGTGCTCTGCTCGCTCCGCGAGCGGGTTCGGGAAGACCGCTCGCGGAGCGAGCAGAGCACGTCAAGCACCCGTCGGCTCACGCCGCCGGTTCACCTTTCCGCAACCACGCGGCCAGTTTCCCCAACCCCGTCTCGATGTTTTGTCGGCTGCACGCGAAGCTCATCCGCACGAACCCCTCGGCCCCGAACGCCGCCCCGGTCACGAGGTTCACGTGCGCCTGCTCCAGCAGCGTGGTGCAGAAGTCGTTCGAGTTCGCCACCACCTTCCCGCCGAACGTCTTGCCGAAGTAGCTGCTCACGTCGAAGAAGGCGTAGAACGCGCCGTCGGGTTCATGCACCTTCACCCCCGGCATCGCCGTCAGCAGTTTGATCGTCAGTTCGCGGCGGGCGGCGAACTCGGTGAGCATTTCGGCCACGCACTTCGGCGACTCGGGCGAGTTCAGCGCCGTAATCATCGCGTACTGGCTGACGCTACTCGGGCAGCTCGTCTCCTGGCTCTGGATGGTGTCCATCGCCTTCACGAACGCCGCGGGGGCGATGGCCCAGCCGATCCGCCACCCGGTCATGGCGTAGCTCTTGCTCGCCCCGCTGATGGTGATGGTGCGGTCCTTCAGTTGCGGGCGGAGGGTGGCCACGCACGTGGCCGTCGCGCCGCCGTACATCAGTTGCTCGTAGATCTCGTCGCTCAGGATGGCGCCGTCGGAGTGCTCGAGGAACGTGTCGGCGAGGCTCTCCAGTTCGGCCTTCGTGTACACGGTGCCGGTCGGGTTGCACGGCGAATTCAGCATCAGCACTTTGGTCTTCGGCGTGATGGCCGCTCTCAGTTCCGCCGGCGTCATCTTGAACCCGCTGGCCAGCGTGGTCGGCACCAGCACGGCGTCGGCGCCGGTCATCGTCACCAGGTCCGAGTAGCTCACCCAGTACGGCGTCGGGATAATCACCTCGTCGCCCGGCCCGACGGCCGCCGCGAGCGCCGTGTGGATGCTGTGCTTCGCCCCGTTGCTCACGATCACCTGATCGCCCTTGACCTCCAGCCCGTAGGTGCGGCCGTACCAGCCGGCGATGGCCGCCTTCAACTCCGCCGTGCCACCCGCCGGGGTGTAGTGCGTGTGCCCCTTCTTCATCCCCTCGACCGCGGCGGCCTGGATGTGCGCGGGCGTGTCGAAGTCGGGTTCGCCCAGGCTGAAGTCGGACACGTCGACGCCGGCCGCCTTGAGCGCCTTCGCCTTCGCCCCGGCGGCGAGGGTGGCGGACGGCTTGACGGACTCGGCGAGCTTGGAGGTGCGGATCATCTCGGAACTGGTCACTCCGTTCGGGGTGGGTGGGGCGAACCACCCGCATGATATATCATTTGTCCCCATGCCGCTACACGTCGCCCACTTCATTCACCGCTACCCGCCGGCCGTGGGCGGGGCGGAGGCGTACTTCGCCCGGCTGGGCGAGTACTTCGTGCGAGATGGGGACGCGGTAACGGTGTGGACGAGCACGGCGGTCGAGCTGGCGGAGATGTGGTCTACGAGCCGCGAGCGTGAGCGACCGGAGCAATCCAGAACTCCGGTCGCTCATGCTCCCGGCTCGTTCAGTCTCCCGATCCACCACTACTCCCCCCTCACCTTCCCGCTTCGTCGGTACGTCTTGAAAGCCCTCTCGCTCGTGCCCGTCCGCCCGTGGCAGTTGCTCACGTCGCCGAGCAACCCCGTGTGCCCCGACATGTGGCGAGACGTTCACCGCTTCGCCGGCCCGCTCGACGCCGTCCACGCCACCGCATTCCCGTATGGCTTCCCGCTCGTGTGTGGTCTGCGGCTGGCTCGTCGGCGGAAGGTGCCGTTCCTGCTCACGCCGTTCCTGCACCTCGGCGACCCGACCGACCCGCACGACCGCACACGCCGGCAGTACACTTCGCCCGCGCTCGTGTGGCTACTGAAGCAGGCCGACCGCGTGTTCGTGCAGACGCCGAGTGAGTTCGAGTTGGCGGCACGGCTCGGGGTGAAGCGGGAACGGCTCGTGTTGCAGGGTTTGGGTGTTGAACCGAGCGAATGCACCGGCGGCGACCGGGCGACTGCACGCGCCGCGTGGAGCGTGGGTGAACGGTTCGGGATCGGGCACCTGGCGAACAACAGCGTCGAGACGGGGTCAGTGGATTGGGGGAAGGCGAGTGAGGCAAACCTACCCCCCCCCGGCCCCCCCCTCCCTACGAGGGAAGGGGGGGAGGAAGGCGGTTCGACTCCCCCTTCCCTCGTAGGGAGGGGGG
>JANNVG010000846.1:0-4595 GCA_031414395.1 Fimbriiglobus sp. | reverse complement strand
CGTCCCCACCGACGGGACGGACAACACCCCCGACCGCCTCCACGGCGTGCGCCCCCCCCCTGGCCCCTCGCGCGCGCGTCGGGCTAACGAGTCTCGGGGGGGTCGCCCTGCCTTCGGGACTTCACCCGGCCGGCACGGGGCGTACAGTCACTGCATGTCCGAACCCGAACCGCCCGCCGAACCGGCCGTCGCGCCGCCGCCGCGGGCGTCGCGGGCCGCCCCCAAGACGGTCCGCGTCCGCCGCGACGGCCTCACCCCCGAGCCGAGCGACGAGCCGACCGGCCCGCCGGGGGTGCTGTTCTGGTTCCGCCTGGCGTGCGCGGTGGTGGCCGTCGCCGCCCTGGTGTACGTGGGCGTGCTGTCGGCGCTCATGTACGGCCCGTCCTGGGACGGCAAGCTGCGTGCCCAGCTCGTACTGGTCGCGGTGTTCGTCGCCTACTCCCTGCCGTTCTGGTGGCGGCGGCCGGCGTGGTGGCACTGGATTTACGGCCTGGCCGTGATGCTCACCCTGCTCATCCCGCCCGTCACGCCGGTCGGCGCGACCCTGCTCGTGTTCTGGTTCATGCCGCGGACGGTCCGCTTCTTCCGCCACCCGCCGCCCAGCTACGTCGCGCCCCCGCCGCCGGTGGTCGAGGGGGCGGCGGCGGCAACACCGCCGGGGGCGCTGTTCGCCCTGCGGTGGATGTGCGTGATGGGGTGCGTGGCGTGCCTGCTGGCGCTGCCGGTGGTGGGCCTGGTTCACGCCGCCGACCCGAAGCCCGGCTGGGACGTGCTGTGGTGGTTGGGTGGGTGCGCCCTCGCGTTCGTGCTGTTCGCCGTGCCGCTGTTCGCCCGCACCCCGCGGCCGTGGGTGTGGTGGTACGGGCTGGGGCTGCTGGCGGTGTGCTCGCTGTCGCTGTACTTCACCCTGTTGGCCGTGCCGATCCTGATGGCGTGGCTGCTGAAGCGCCCGCGGGGGTACTTCGCGGGTGACGGGCTGGCCCGCCGAGCGGCGGCGTAGGGGCCTGCGAGTTGGCGAACGGCGCGACGTCCGTAGAAGTTATGGCTGATCCTGGTCGAGCGCGGCGGGCAGATCGCGGCTGCCGTGCAGGAAGCGGACGACGATCACCTCGGCGTCCGTCACGCGGTAGAAGAGCAGGTAGTCGCCGACCACCACGCTGCGGTAACCGGCCCGCAACTCGTCCCGCGCGCGGCCCATGAATGGGTTCGTGGCCAACAACCGGCACTTGTCCGCCACCAGATCGGTGAGCCGTCCCGCCGCGGGCGCGGAGCGGTCGCCCAGGTATTCGAGCGCGGCCGCGATTTCATCCCGAGCGAGATCGGTTCGGACGACACGTCTCATGGCGTGGTCCGCCCCGCGCGTGCCGCCCGCACCTCGGCCAGAATCGCCCTCACGTCCAGGGGGGCGACCCTCCCCGCCGCGATGTCGGCTTCCCCTTCATCCAGAGCCGCGCGCAGGGCGGCCAGCTTTTCGTCGTACTCCTTCTTCTGTTGCAACACGCGGACGGCGTCGGCCACGGCCGCATTCACCTCGGCGACATTGCCCATCTGCACTTGTTCGTCCACGAACGCCTGCAGGTCGGCGGGCAGGGTGACGGTCATCGGTCGTCTCCGGTGGGGGCGGGATCAATCGTCTACTTCGGCGAGGGCGGCGGGCAGGTCGCGGCGACCGTGGATGAACCGCAGCACGATCACCTCGGTGTCGGTCGCGCGGAAGAACAGTTGGTAATCACCTACCGTCACGCTCCGATAGCCGGGCCGGAAGTTGCTCCGGTCCTTGCCCATGCCGGGGTTCGCGCCGATCACCCGTTCGGCGTCGTCGATCTGCTCGGACAGGCGGTGGGCGGTCGCCGCTGAGCGTTGCTCCAAGTATTCGAGCGCCTCGCTCATCTCCGCCTGAGCCACGGGGGTGCGGACGGGAGTGCTCACGGTTCACCCCGCCGTTGCCGGATTTCATCCAGGATCTGTCGGGCACTCCGCGGGTTTCGGATCACCTGCCCGGCGGCGACTTGCGCCTCCGCCTCGTCGAATTTGGCCATCAGTGCGGCCATCTTCCCGTCGTACTCTTTTTGGGCGAGCACCCGCAGCGCTTCGTCCAGCACCGCGTCCGCGTCTGGGTAGCGGCCGGTCGCCACCTGTTCGTCCACGAACGCCTGCAGGTCGGCGGGTAGGGTCACGGTCATCGGTCGCTCCTCGGCGAGTGGGTTACGGGTGGTCTTGGTCGAACGCAGCAGACAGGTCGCGGCGGCCGTGCAGGAAGCGGGCGAACTCCACGACTGCATCCGACACGCGGTAGAACAGCAAATAATCGCCGATCACCACGCTCCGAAGTCCGCGGCTGAGGTCGTCACGGGCTTTCCCTTGAAACGGTATCGACCGCAGTTGCTCAACTTTGCGGTCCACTTTGCGGTCCACAGCATCGGCTAGCGAGGGCGGCGGATTCCGAATGTTGATCGAGGTCGGCGATCGCCTCGTTCAGGTCGAGGATCGCTTGCGGGGCACGGGTCAGTTGCCGCATCGTTGGCTCCGTTCGCGGCGGATGTCTTCCAACACCTGGCGGGCGTTGAACGGGCCGGGAACTCCTTGTCCCGCGTCCAGTTGGTCCAGCCCGACTTGAATGTCCGCGACCAGCGCGGACCGCTTCGCATCGGACTGCTCTTTCAGGTGCAGTGCCTGGAGGGCGGCGACCAACACGTCGTCGGCCGACCGGCCGGACGCCACCCGCTCGGCCACGAACTGCTCCCACTCGCTCGGGATGGTCACGGTCATCGGACGCTCCTCGGCGGAAATGTCTGGCGTCAGCCACTATAGATGGTATCATCCCGGTGTTGAATCCCGCCTGAATCGGTGCCCGGCACCGTCTGACACGACCGGCCGACCCACCCACCACTCGCAGGAGCCTCGCCAGATGAGGTCTCTGTGTCTCGCCGTAGTCCTGCTCTTCCCCGCCCTGGCGGTCGCCGCCGAGCCGTTGGACGCAGTGATCGACCGGCACATCGACGCTAAGCTGAAGGCCGACGCCGTCGTCCCCGCCCCACAAGCCGACGATTACACGCTCGTCCGCCGGCTGACGCTCGACCTGGTCGGCCGCATTCCCACCACGCAAGAGTCGGACGCCTTCGTGCAGTCGAAGGAGTCCGACAAGCGGGCCAAGTTGGTGGACCGGCTGATGGCCTCGCCGGGGTTCGCCCGGTATCAGGCCAGCCTGTTTGAAGTGATGCTGAACGACGGCAAGAGCGGCGGCGGGCTGCGGGAGTACCTGACCAAAGCGATCGCCGCGGGCAAGCCGTGGGACGTGATGTTCCGCGAGTTGCTGCTGCCCGACGAGGCCGTCAACAAGGGGACGAGCGAGTTCCTGAAGCCGAAGCTGAGCGACCCCGACAAGCTGACCAGCGACGTGAGCGTGGCCTTCTTCGGGGTGAACGTGAGCTGCGCCCAGTGCCACGACCACCCGAACGTGAAGGACTGGACGCAGGACCACTTCTACGGGATGAAGTCGTTCCTCGCCCGGACGTATGACGCCGGCGGGGTGATCGCCGAGCGGCCGAGCGGGCTGGTCAAGTTCAAGCCGACCAAAGGGGCCGAGCGGCAGGCCAAGCTGATGTTCCTGACCGGCGCGACCATCGACACCGACACCGTGCGGGAACTGAGCAAGGACGAGCAGAAGAAGCAGAAGGAGATGGAGGAGCAAGCCAAGAAGGACAAGAAGACCCCGCCCCCGCCGACGTTCAGCGCACGGGCGGAGTTGGTGAAGGTGGCGTTGCAACCGAAGGAGGCGGAGTACTTCAGCAAGAACATCGTCAACCGCCTGTGGCACCGCTTCCTGGGCGTCGGGCTGGTCACACCGCTGGATCAGATGCACTCGGCGAACCGGCCCAGCCACCCGCAGTTGCTGACCGAACTGGCCGCCGACATGTCCGCCCACAAGTACGACTTGCGGCGGCTCGTTCGCGGCATTGTGCTGAGCCAGACGTACAGCCGGAGCAGCAAGTACGGCAGCGAGTCGCACCCGGACGTCAGCACGTTCGCGGTCGCCCAACTGAAGCCGCTCACGCCCTTGCAACTGGCCACCTCGCTCAAGATCGCCGTCACCGACCCGAAGACGCTCGAGGGCAAACCGGACGAGGTGGAGAAGAAGCTGGAGCAACTGGAGGCGACCGCCCGCGGGTTCGCCGGCAGCATCGCCCAGCCGACGGACAACTTCCAGATCGGCGTGAGCGAGGCACTGCTGTTCAGCAACTCGGACAAGGTGCTGAAAGAGTTCCTGACCGACGGGAACGGCACGCTGCTCGGCCGCGTCAAAGCGGAGAAGGTGGAAGCCGACGCCCACAAGCTGCTCGTCCGCACCACCCTCGCCCGCCCGGCCACCGCCGCCGAACTGAAGGCGTTCGCCGAGTACGCCGCCCGCCGCACCGACCGCCCCGCCGACGCCAACAAACAACTGCTCTGGGCACTCATGACCAGCCCGGAGTTCCGGTTCAACCACTGAGTTCGAGAAGAGTATTCACCGCCGAGGGCACATGAGGGCACATGAGAGGAAGGCAGAGATGATTTCTTCCCAACTCTCTTTGCATTTCTCTCGTGCCCTCATGTGC
>JANNVG010000845.1:0-4239 GCA_031414395.1 Fimbriiglobus sp. | reverse complement strand
GTCACTGCGTTCCCGGTTCCACTCACCCCACCCGCGGGGAGCGGCCGGGCGGCTGCTGTTGGCGGCCGGCGTTCACCTTGTGCATCACCAGATCGACCACCTGTTCGAGCAACCCCACGAACTCGGTGGTCATAATCATCTTCACCTGCAACAGCAGTTCCCGCCGTCGCTCGATGTTCTCCACGCACTGCTCGACGCCCAGCCGCTCCATCGCCCCGCCCGGCTGTTGCATGGCCAGCAGTTCGGCAATCTCTTCCGAGCGGAACTCGTCCGCCCGCTCCGGGTTCCGCTCCAGCCAGGCCACGAACTCGGGCAGCGTGGTCGAGGCGCGGAGCTGCTTGCGGGCCTCCTCGTCGGCCGGCGGGCGGCCGTGCATCCGCGGCAGCAGGCGCTCGAGCGGGAGCGTGCGGAGTTCGTTCACCGTCAGGCCGAGCGCTTCGGCGCAGCTGCGGACGGTGGCGTTGCGGAGGCGGCGTTGCGGGCCGGAGTGCAGGATCTGACGAACCGTGTGGCGGTTCAGCCGGCACGCCTTGGCGAACACCTCCTGATTCCAACCCCGCTCTTCGACCAGCTTGGCGATCTTCCTGGCAAGGTCTTCATTCCCGCTTCCTTCCGAGGTGGCGGCAGGGGCAGACATCGGGCACCCGGAGGCGTTCAGTTGTCATGATTCGGTATCGTGTTGGAATCCTACCACCGCGCCGGCCGACAACCAGACCGGCTCACGAATTTCCGGACACAACGCACGCGTGGTGTCGGACGCCCACGAACGGCCGTCCGACACCCCGACAGGTGGTTCACTTCACGACTCAGTATTTGCCCGTCGTGCCGCCGAGCGCCGGCACCCGCGGCACGTCCACCGACGGGAGCGACAGCGACGGCACCTCGATGTTCAACTCCTTCTTCGGCTCGTCCTTCTTCGGCTCGTCCTTCTTCGGCTCGTCCTTCTTCGGCTCGTCCTTCTTCGGCTCGGTCATCGGCATCGGGGCCGGCATCTTGTCGGGCGCGGTGGTCGTCGGCCCGGTGACGACCGGCGCACCCGCCACCGGGGCACCGATGACCGGCGTGGTCAGCACCGTGCCGAAGCTGCTGGTGCAGCCGGCGACCGGCATGGCGGCCACGCTGCTGCCCCAACTGGCCGAGGCGAGCGGGGCGGCGACCGCGTCGCACGACCGCCCGCCCACGAACTTGGCCCGCAGGCGGGCGAGCAGCCCCACCCGCTCGCACGGGTCGCAGCAACTGGTCGTGAACCCGGTGAACACCGGCTGCCCGCACGACACCGGGGCCGGGGCGCAGGCCACCGGCGCGGGCGCACACGCCACCACCGGGGCCGGCGCACACGCGGGCGCACAGGCGGTATTGCCGAACAGCCGCGGGCGGGCGGCCAGCTTCGCCCGCAGGCGGTCCAGCAGGCCGACCCGCGAGGCGCACGGGTCGCACGTGGACACCGGCGCGGCCCACGCCGCCACCGGGGCACCGCACCCGCCGCAGCCGGGGTCGGCACCGAGCGCGACCGCGGCGCTGAGGAACAGGAACGAAGCGTTCATGTGGGACTGGCTCCTGAGGGGACAAGTGCGGCGTCTGGGGTGAGGGGCGAAGCCGAGCGACCACGCACCGGCCGTCCGGGGATTCCGAATCGGGCGACCTGTGAACGACGGCACGCCGTTGCACAGGTTCGGAGTTTCCAGGCTGATCGACGCGAACTCCGGAAAGCAATGAGCGTGGCGTCCGGATTCGGCCGGTTCGACGGGCGTGCGGGTGGCGTCGCATCGGGTGTATCGGACTGGCCGGGCGTTCGAGGCGTGGCGGTTATGCGGGTGGGGCGTGTTGAATCGGGTGAGTGACAGGGCACGACACACGGGTGCGGGGTGTTCAACGGCCGATTGACCTTGTGGCCGGCCGGCCGAACCGGGAACCTGACCGGACCACCCCACCGCCGAGAGTTGATGTGCCGACCCGCAAACAGTGGCGCCTGCTGCCGACCGACTCGACCGCCGCCCGCCGGCTGGCCGCCGCGCTGGAAACGAACGAGGTCGTCGCCCAACTGCTGCTCAACCGCGGCGTGACCGACCCGACTGCCGCGAAGCTGTTCCTGCAATCGCCCATGTCCGGGTTGCACTCGCCCAGTCTGCTTCCCGGAATCGAACCCGCCGTCGAACGGCTGACGACCGCCATCCGCGACCGCGAGAAGGTGTGCGTGTACGGCGACTACGACGTGGACGGCACCACCGGCACGGCCATCCTGTACGCCCTGCTCGGCAAGCTCGGCGCGACCGTCACGTTTCACATCCCCATGCGGCTGGAGGACGGCTACGGGCTGAGCGCCGACGCCATTCGCAAGCTGGCCGAGGAAGGAGTGAAGGTGCTCGTGACGGTCGATTGCGGCATCACCGCGGTCGCGGAAGCGGCACTGGCCCGCGAACTCGGCGTCGACCTGATCGTGACCGACCACCATGAGATGCGGGACACGCTGCCGGCGGCCATCCTCGTTCACCCGCGGCTGCCGGGGTCGGCGTACCCGTTCGGCGGCATCTCCGGCTCGGTCGTGGCGTTCAAGCTGGCGTGGGCGGTGGCCCAGAAGGCGAACGGCGGGGCGCGGGTGGCGGACGACTTGCGCGAGTTCCTGCTCGACGCGATGGGGCTGGCCGCGCTCGGGCTGGTGGCTGACGTGGTGCCCCTCCGCGACGAGAACCGCGTCTTCACCCGCCACGGCCTGAAGCGGCTGGTGACGAAACCGTCTGTCGGCCTGCGGGCGCTGTTCGACGAGGCCAAGCTGACCGACAAGCTGAGTTCGGAAGACGTCAGCTTCAAACTCGGCCCGCGGATCAACGCCGCCGGCCGACTCGGGTGCGCCCGGCTGGTGGTGGAACTGCTGACCACCACGAACCCGCGGCGGGCGGGCGAGATCGCCGAGTTCCTCGAAAAGCAGAACACTCAGCGGCAGACCTACGAACGCAAGGCAACGGCGCAGGCGAAGGAGATGATCGAGCAGAACGGGTGGGCCGACGCGCCGGCGCTGGTGCTGGGGTACGCCGCGACCGACTGGCACCAGGGCGTTGTCGGTATCGTCGCCGGGCGGCTGGCCGAGCAGTACGCCAAACCGACACTCGTAGTGGCACTGAAGGAGAACGACGAGCCGAGCACGGGGTCGGGGCGGTCGGTGGTCGGGTTCGAGTTGCACAAGGCGGTCGCGGCGTGTGCCGACCTGCTCGAAGGGCACGGCGGGCACGCGGCGGCGGTCGGCGTGCGGGTGAAGCCGTCCAACCTGGACGCCCTCCGCGTGCGGTTCGGCCAGTACGTCCTCCGCACCTTCCCCGACGGCCCGCCCCCGCCGCAATTGCTGCTCGACGCCGAAATCCCGCTCGCGTCGCTGTCGTTCAAGCTGCTCGGCGACATCGACAAACTCGAACCCTACGGCCAAGACAACCGCCGCCCGCGATTCTTGGCGAGTGATGTCCAGATCGAAGGCACCCCGCGGCGGATCGGCCAGGGAGAGCGGCACCTGAGCTTCCGCGTGCGGCAGGGCGGCACCACCATGCGGGCGGTGGCGTGGGGTATGGGCGACCGGCTGGACGACCTGATGGCCGACGGCGGGCGGTGCTGCCTGGCGTTCACCCCGAAGGTCAACGAGTGGAACGGCTACCGCAACGTGGAGATCGAGGTGGCCGACTTCCAGGCCCAACGGCTGGCCGACCTATCCTGACCCCATGCGCGTCCCCGACGACCACCCGCTGGCCATCACCTTCGCCCTGCGGCACGCCGACACTGTGGCCGCGGCGCTCGACGCCCTCGCCGGCCGCACCGACGCCGTCACCACCGCCGGGCTGCTGGAGTTGGTGGAGAACGAGCGGTGGGCGAAGCCGACGCTGGTCGCCGTGGACCGCCTGACCGCCACTGACAGCCCGTTGTCAGTGAGCGTACTGCGGCGAGCGTTCACCAGCCGGTTCGCGGCGGTGCGGCTGCTGGCGTGCGTCCGCGTGCGGGAGCAGAAGCGGGCCGGGTTCGACGCGGAACTGAACCGCGTTCTGACCGCCGACGACTCGTGGCCGAACCGACGGGCGGCGCTGCTGGCCCTCAGCGAGAGTGACCGGTGGGCGATCCTCGCCGCGGCCGACGACCCGCACTGGCGGGTACGCCACGCGCTCATTCGCGTGCTAACGGGCTGGGAGCGGGGTGAGGTGTTGGACTTGTTAGCCCGACGCGCGAGCGAGGGGCAAACCAACATTTAGACACAGTCACTGG
>JANNVG010000844.1:0-7607 GCA_031414395.1 Fimbriiglobus sp. | reverse complement strand
CCGCCGGAACCACCAAAACACGGCGGGGCGTCGCGGCCGGTCATTGGGTTGGTCAGCATTCGGCGCATCGTGAATCGTGGTTGGATTCCCCGGCCGCTCGACCCGCCCTACAAGGTTACCGCCTCCGCCTCGGCCCGTCGTCACCATCGTCGTCGTGCCTCCGCCGTCTCGGGAGGTCGTCGTCGTCGTCCAGCTTCTTCTTCCGCGCCTTCGCCCGCATGACCAGCACCAGCACCACCACGCCGACGGCCACCAGCACCCCGCCGCACACCCCGCCCACCACCACGATGACCCACACCGATGCCCCCGCCCCGACCGGCTGCGGTGCCGGGGTCGGCATGTTGGTGCCGACGACGCTCCCCTCTACCGCCCGCGGTTCCATCCCCGCCGGCCAGTTCATCTTCAGCCCGCCGCCTTCCAACTTCGCCTCGCCCGGCAGTCGCCACGTCACACCGTTCGACTGCTTGTACCCGGCACCGCTGCTGGCGAACACCGCCCCGGCGCCGAAGCCGGCGCTCCGCCACACCTGCCGGGTGAAGAACTCCTGCCCGCTCTTGCTGTCGTCGTCGATCTCGTTCACCTGCGGCCACTCCTTGATTCGCATATCGGTCTTGAACGGTGGCGCGGTGTGAACCACCTGCCCGTTGCGGGTGACGACGGCCCGGCTCTCGACGCTGAACTTGCGGATGGTCTCCTCGCGGCCCAGGTTCGCCGCGCCCTGCCACTTCATCTTGATCGACTCGCCCGGCACGATGGAGTACGTCACCGTCACCACGGTGGCGGCGTTCGCGTCCTCCGTCAACTTGGCCGACGCCAGGGCGATGCGGGCGGACGTGCGGGCCTGGGCGTCCCACCCCGGCGGGGCGTCGGCCGGCGCTTCGATCACCACCTTCACGGCCTCGCCCTTCTGAAACACGCCGCCGTCGCCCGTCTTCTCGTAGTCGGTCAGAAAGCGGGCGAGTTGGTCGTCGGGGAACGCGGAGCCGTGCAGGTCGGCATTCCCCACGGTGCCGGACACGAACCACACCCGCCCGTCGGCCGGCGCGGACGTGGCCATCACGCCCACCTGCGGCGGCTTCAGTTTCCACACCTCGCGGCGGTCAGTCAGGTCGAACACCTGTTCGCCGGCGAGCACGAACCGCGGGCCGAAGAAGCGGAGGGTGGGCACGTCGCCGCTGTACCGCAGGGTCTGTTGGGTAATCAGCGAGCCGTCCGCCAGTTCCCACACCCGCAGCACCCGCGACGTGGGCGGCCCGCCCAGCATGGCCAGCCGCTTGCCGTCGCCGCTCACCGCCACCGCGTACCCGTCCTGCCAGTTCCGCGCGGCCGCGCCGTCCGCCGTCAGGTTGCCGAGCGTGCCGCCCGTTTCCACCTTCAGCGCCCGCACCCCGCCGGCGTGTGAGATGAACAGCACCTTGCCGTCGGGCGACAGCCCGCCGCCGGTCGCCGCCGGCATGTTCGCCGACCATACCGCCTTCGCCTCCGGCAGTTGCCACAGGGTCACGCGGCCGTTGCCAATCGTGATCGCGCGGCTGGCACTCAGCGCCGCGGCGTACAGCACGGAGCTGCGGAACTGGTCGGGCTTCGCCTCCGGGTGCGGTCGCCACACGACGACCGACTTGCCGTCGGCGGTGAACATCTCCAACCGCTCGCCGTCGCCGCCCGCGTCGGGGGCGCCGATGGTCAGGAATGCATCGCTCGTGAGCGCGTCGCCGAACACCACTCGCTTTTCAGGCAGATCGAACGATTGACTCGCTCCGGTCTGGGCGTCGACGGACAGCACGGTGCGCTTCGCCGTGTTCGTCGGCTTGCCCCAGTCGGATTCGAGGAAGCACCGCCGGCCGTCGAGTGAGACGGTCAACCCGACCGCCCCTTTGGGCATGGTCAGCTTGTGCGAAGGCGGGGCGAACGGTAGGGCGAACGCGGCCACGGCACCCGGTGTCCCGGCCCGCTCGTCGGTCGGCATCTCCACCGCGCCGACGAGCGTGCCGTCCTTGGCAACGGTGCTGGCCGTCCCCGACCCGCCGAGTACGCCGACGGTCGGCTTCGTCTTCCCACGTTCCAATAGCGGCGGCGAGACGACAGCGACGAGTTGGGTCGGCGTGACCGCGAGCCGCGTGGGGGTGACGGCGACGGTTTCGGGCACGGCTCGCACTTGTCCGTCGGCCCACACCTGCGTGCCGTCGATCAGCCAGCCGCCGGACAACACCGCCGCGAGGGCCGGGGCGAAGTGGCCGGGCAGGGTGGCCGGGCGGTTCAGCGTGTGTTCGGCGGACGTGCCGTCGGCCAGCTTCCACACCTTCAGCGTGGTCGTGCCCTTCGCCGTCTTGCCGACCACCGCGGCCAGTTCGCTGCCGTCCGCCGAGAACGCCACGCCCACCATCGGCTGAAGCCCGCCGCGCTCGACCGCCGGCAACTCCACGTCGGCCAGCGTCTTGCCGTCGGCGGTGGCGTACACCGTGATCGCCTTCGCCCCGCTCGCCGCCAGGTACTTCCCGCCGGGGCTGACGGCGAACACCCGCGTGGCGTTGCCGGGCAAGTAATAGCCCGTCGCGTCGATCTCCCAGTTCGCCTGCTCCTTGCCGGTGGCGGTGTCGAACAGCCGCAGGGTCCGCAGCTTGTTGCCCGACGTGACCACCGCCAGCCGACCGTCCGGGGCGAAGCCGACGTTCATGATGCTGGCGTCGGTCTTCACCGCCGGCAGCCACTTGCCGGTGGCGGCGGAGAACACCTTCACCTCGTCCCCGAGCGACTTGCCGTACGCCCACACCTTGCCGTTGGGGGACAGGATCTCGCGGTCGCCGGTCGGCTTAGTCTGTTCGACGACGATCTTGGACAGGGCGAACCCGGTGCGGAGGTCGAACACTTTGCGGGTGTTCGACTTGCCGATGCCGGTGAGCACGAACGGGCCGTTGGCTTCGGCGAACGCGATGTCGTCGGTCTCGTCGGTGGGGACGGCCAGGCCGGGTTGCACGGCCCACGTCTTGTCCGCCGGCGGGTCGGGCTTCAGATCCCATCCGAAGGAAACGGCGGCGGAACAGAGCAGGGCGAAAAGCGGCAGGCGACCGTGCATGGCGGTGGTCTCGTGAGCAGCGGTGATTGTAGTGGGCAGGCCCATCGCCGTTGGGCGCGTCGATGTGTGGCACCGGATGTCGGCGCCGCCGCCCCGCGTTGCTCGGGGCGGCGGGTTCAAGATGGGGCAGGTGATCGGTGACACCGGGCCGAAGGGCGAGCGCGAACGCGGCCGCGCGACGCCGTGCACCCCCCGCGAACGTGCCCGCCACCCTGTACCGCTTCATGGGCATCGACCCGACGGCGACGTTCCCCGACTTCACCGGCCGCCCGTGGTTCGTGCTCGATGATCCCGACGTGATTACGGAGCAGTGAGGGCGAATCTCCGGCCCGAAGGGTCGGGTTCTGTCAGCCCAGGCCGAAGGCCTGAGTTCCTGATGTGAAATGGGAACGGCCCTGAAGGGGCCGGTTCGTGCATTGAACCGGCCCCTTCAGGGCCGTGTGGTGGGTGGCTCGCGTGTCCCAGGCCTCCGCTCGCTTGCGGCTCGCTCCGACCTGGGCTGACAGAACCCGACCTTTCAGGCCGGCCGGTGCCGCCGAGGCGACGCATCGTCCTATTCACGGTTTGAGAAGTCAGGGGCAACCGATCAGAACCCTTCTTGAAACTGAAACTCGTCGCAAGGCCAGCAAATCACCGCCCCTTCGGAATCTCGAAACCCGAGCAGCTCACGCTTGAGGAACAGTTCGGCCGGGAGCTTCTTCCGCCGGTACTGCCGCTTCGAGCAGGCTTCCGGGCGATAGCACGTCTTGTGACAGTATTCGCAGGTGGTGAAGAGGTCTTCCATTTCCCAGACTCGCATCACGTCTTCGGTTCGTGCAATGGTGTCGGTAGAGAAGCCCAGACTCTCCAGTCTCGTGCGATCCTGTGCGGTCATGACGAGCCTCCCAACAAGGTTACGCCACCAGCCGCACCCGCTGTTCAGTGCAGGTGCGCTCGTAGGTGGCTTCCAGTTCGACCGGCAGGCACAGCCCGCCGCGGAGCCACAGGGGCATGGTCGGCAGCGGCTGACCAAGAGCGACGGGTTCGAGCCACACGTCGAGGGTGGAAGCGCCGTCGCGCTCGACGGGGCGATACGCCGAGGCGAACAGCGGACCCGGTGCGGTAGCGGTCGCTCCGAGGCGTGCTAGCAACTCGCGGTGGAAGTCGGCCGACCGCTCCGTCACCACGTCCACCATCACCACCCCCACGCCGGCCTGGATTTAGGTGGCGCACTTGTTCACGAGCGCCTGGCGTGTCTCCGGCCGGTCCTTGTTCGCCGGGCTGACCAACTCGACCGCCCCGGCCAATTGCGGCCCACCCGACCGGCTGAAGATGCCAATCTCCACCACCGCTTCCGTGAATGTCGTCGGGTGGCTGGACTGCGGCGCGGGCGGCGTCGTCCCACGGATCACGTCAACGTCGGCGCCGTATCGCACGTTCGGTTCGGCGAAGTAGCTGCCGGGGAGAATTGTGTTCAACTGCGCCGAGATGCACACTGCCCAAGAGTGGAGAAGTGAACGCCACTGTCGCCGATCCGAAAGCGGCGGGCGGAAGTGGTCGAGCAGCGGCATCGGAACACCCTCCGGAGTCACACACATCATACCCGCCGGCGGTTGTCGCGGACGTAGTACGCCGGCTCGCTGTACGGGTGCGTGTCCGGCTTCGCGTGGCGAGCGGTGAACGCTCCACCGCTTCCGCCGTCTCGCTTACGAATCGTGCCCACCCGCACGAAGCCGGCCCGCTCGAAGAACGGGTTCACCCGGCCCATCGCGGTGAGTGTTTCGATCCAGTCCACCGGGCACAGCTCGCACGCCCGCCGCACGAACGCGGCGGCGATCCCGGCACCCCGGTACGTCGGGTGCAGTACCACCCGTTGCAGCACCCACAAGTTCGCGTTCAGTCCGCGCATGCCGATCTCGCTCCGCGGGTCGGTCAGCTTGAAGTACCGCGTGCGAAGGGTGAGCGACGCGGCGGGCGAGGCGAACACGCAGATGCCAATCGGCTCGTCGCCGTGCCACAGCAGGGTCACGCGGCGGACGCACCCGAGGTGGTGCGAGCGGTAATGCCACCGAGCGAAGTGCGGCCAGTCGGCCGCGGTGCCGTCGGACAGCCAGAGTTGGTCGGCGAAGCTGATCCGTTTTTTTTTTGCCGGCTCGCGGGTCACGTCGATCTCCCCGTCGCCGTGGCATCGCACGACCAAGTCCGGGTTCAGGTCGGGAATCAGGTCGTCGTGAGTGGTGGCACAAAGCACGCCCACGCCGGTGCGGCTCGCCAGCTTCCGCACGTTGAACGCCAGCACCTTCGCCAGCGTGCGATCCAGCACGGCGGCGAACTCGTCGAGCAGGATGAACGAGCCGCGGCCGCCAGGGAGCGGGTTGCGGTCACCGCGCCCGTGGGGGGGCGGCGCGGGAGCCACCGCGAACGCCACCCGAAAGCGGTATCTCTGTCCGTCGCTCAGCTCGGCCGGCGTGCGGAGCATCAGCCGGGCTTCGCCCAGGCCGCACGCGGCGAGCAACCCGAGCCGTTCTTCGAGTGAACCCGGCAGCGCGTCCACCAGCGGCAGGTCGGGCAGCGTCAAACTCATCGCGTCCACCGCGTTCAACTGTTCGCCCACCGCCCGCATTAAACTCGACTTGCCCGACCCGCTCGGCCCGGTGAACAGCACCACCTCGCCGGGGCGGATGTCGAGCGTGAGATTGTCGGCGACGACGTGCGGCGGCTCGCCTTCGCCGACGCCGAACAGGTCACATACTTCGGCGGTGGCCAGGCTGCGACGCACGGCCCGGAACGGGTAGCGGATGGTGATGGGAGCGAGCATGGTGTACCCTCTGGTGATGGACAGGAGCCGAATCATGAACGCGACAGCCGAGCAACATCTGACCGCGGACGAGTACCTGCGGCGCTCCGACTGGGCGGACTACGATTTGATCGACGGCGTGCTTGAGCCGCGACACACCGGGGCGATGTGCGGGCAGGTGTCGGCCACGCTCGGGATGTTTCTGGGCCTCTGGTGCCGCCCGACGCGGTTCGCCCACGTGTTCGGGTTCAAGTGCCCGTATCGCTGCTTCGCCGGGCGGCCGGACACCGTTCGCCACCCGAGTATTTCCGTGGTGCGGTACGGCAGACTGCCCGGCGAGGTCGTGCCCAAGTATGAGATGACGATTTCGCCCGATCTGGTCGCGGAAGTGATGACGCCGCACGACACCTACGAAAGCGTCGAGGAGCGGGTGAGCGACTACCGTTCGGCCGGCACGCGGTTGATCTGGGTCATCGATCCAACGACGAAAACCGTCCTCGTCCGCCGGCTCGACGGCTCGGTGAGCGAACTGGACGAGGCCGGCACGCTGAGCGGCAAAGACGTGATCCCTGGCTTCACGTGCCCGGTGGCGGACCTGTTCGTGTAGGACCGGGGGGTGGGAACGGGGGAAGCCCGGAAAGTGACCAACGGGGGTCGGTGCGCTTGAGTCGCTCTTTTCGATCCCACCTCACCCACACGATGAGCGTGACCGACCCGACAAGGGGGAACACGCAACAGAAGAACAGGCCCAACAAACACTCGAGAAGTGGCGAGTACGGCCCGTCCGCAGCGTGTGCCACGGACGCGGTCAGCAGCAGCACAAGCGCGGCCGCGATCCGTCGCATGGGGTGTCCTCAGTAGTTCGCGGGAAGTGTTCTGCTCGCTCCGCGAGCGGGCCGGAGAAAGACCGCTCGCGGAGCGAGCAGAGCACTTCCAGCCGGTCGCTACTTCTTCAGTTCCACCTTCAGCCCCTTGGTGATCGGCTTGTCGTCCTTGTCCACGAAGCGGGCGCCGCCGGTCCAGTCGGCGATGCCGTTCGTCACCTTCAGCACCAGCACGTTCTCGCCCTTCGTCAGCGTCAGCTTGTCGAAGCTGTTCTGGTCCTTGTCCAGCGCCCGGTCGTCGGTCCCCTTGCCCACCTCCTTGCCGTTCAGCCAGATCTTGAACCCGTCGTCACTGCCGATCTTCAGCGTCACGCCCGTCACCTCGGCGTCGGCCACGATGTACGTGACCGCGTACCCCACCGCCTGCTCCTTGGTGTCGCCGCTGTGCTTGTTCAGGTCGAAGAACCAGTCCTCCGCCACCTGCTTCTTCCACGTCAGTTCGTCCTTGCCCACCTTCACCTTGTCGCCGTCCTTCGGGGCCAGCTTGGCCTCGTCCTTCACCTTCTCTTTGTCCACCGCGTCCGCCTGGCTCTCGCCCTCGGCCAGCGGGATGGGGGCGAGCAGCAGCCACCCCTTGATGTGCCCGTCGTCGGTGAACGACACGTCCGCCTTCTTCTCGTCCGCCTTCTTGTCTTCGGCGAACGCGAGCGTCAGGCCGAGCGCCGCCACCACCGCCGCCAGCCAGTGAAACCGAGACATGGGAACTCCTTCAGAGTGAGACGTGACCGCCGACCCTGGGATGTGGGCATTCCAGTCGGCCCCGTTAGAGTAGGTGGCGCCGTGAGGGCGGCCCCCAAGTGATCTGGAGGCACACCGCCGCCGGGTTGTTGAGAGCCCGCCGGGGGAGCCCGGGACAGGACACACACACCCCCGC
>JANNVG010000843.1:0-2737 GCA_031414395.1 Fimbriiglobus sp. | reverse complement strand
CCGAGTTCGTCGCGTGGGTGGCTGGCGCGGCTTGGCCCGCAACCCCACCTCCCCCCTGGCGGGGGAGGTCGGACGGCGACGCCGTCCGGGTGGGGGGACTCACTGCCGACTTCCAGTGTCACACCCTGGATTCCCGATTCGCCTTCACCGGCTATTCACGGCTCGTTCGCACGTCCGCCATGTGCGGGGCGCATCATGTGTCCGTGTCATTCGTTTCCGTCGTCGCCGTTGAGGGTTCTTCATGCGCACTCCTCGTCGCGGGTTCACGCTCATTGAACTGCTGGTGGTGATTGCCATCATTGCCATCCTCATCGGCCTGCTCCTGCCCGCCGTGCAGAAGGTGCGCGAAGCCGCCGCCCGGATGCAGAGTATGAACAACCTGAAGCAGATGTCGCTCGCCACCCACAACTACCACGACGCGAACGAGCGGTTCCCCCTCGCCTGGGTGGACTGGGACGGGAGCGATCAGGCGGTGTGGTGGAACCGGGCCGGCAGCACGCACTTCTTCATCCTGCCGTACATCGAGCAGGACAACCTGGCCAAAGTGGCCCAACTGCCCACCACCAACTACTTCTGGAGCGTGTACCAGAACAACGGGGTGAAGACCTTCGTCAACCCGTCCGACCCGTCGAACCCGGCCAACGGCCTGTTCAACGACTCCGGGTACGGCGTGTATGGCGTGACAGGGTACGCGGCCAACTTCAACTCCCTCGGCTGGTGGTTCCGCTCGAACAACAACCGCATCACGCGGATGGCCACCCTGACCGACGGCACGTCGAACACCATCTTCTTTTCCGAGAAGGTGGCCGTGTGCCAGCGGGCGAACAACTTCGGGGCATCGGCCGTCGGCCCGTATTACAACATTTGGGCCTACGGCCGGACGTCGTGGCCGGAGTGGAACCCGGTGTTCGGCTACCAGATCACCGGCCAGGCCTCCAAGTTTCAGGTGAACCCGACGACGAGCGGGGCGAACGCCACGTGCGACCCGCGGCTGGCCAGCTCCCCGCGGTCGGCCGGCGTGCTGGTCGGCCTGGGGGACGGCAGTTGCCGCATGTTGTCGGCGAGCATGTCCCCGGCCACCTGGTGGGCGGCTTGCACGCCGGACCAAGGCGAAGTGCTCGGGAACGACTGGTAACTCCACCACCTCAGACCCGAGAGTCTCAACATGCGCCGTTTGTGTTTCGCCGCCGTCGCCGTCCTCGCCCTCGTGGCCGTCGGGTGCGGTGATCGCCCCCGCTCGCGCGTTCACGGGGTGGTGAAGCTCGATGGCAAACCGCTCACCGGCGGCACCGTCATCTTCCTCACCTCCGACAACATGACGACCGTGGCGGACATCCAGCCCAACGGCACCTACGCCGTTGAAGGGGTGGCCCGCGGGCCGGTCAAGGTGTCGGTCCAACAGCCGCCGCCCCGCCCGACCCCGCGGCCCAATCCGGGAGCGGGCGGCAAGCCGAACGACGTGTCGGCCGGCGACGACGCGGTCCGCAAGCGGGGTGGGGAGGAGCCGGCCCCGCCGCCGGCGGCCGCCGGGCCGCGGCTGCCGGCCAAGTACACCGACCCGGCCCAGTCCGGTCTCGCGTTCGAGTTGGCCGACGGCGATTCCCTCTACAACATCGACCTGAAGAAGTGAGTACCGCCGGAGCGGAGTGCGAGCCGGCACCGGCACTCGCGCCGGTGCCGGCTCGTTCCAGAGGAGGGTTCGCCATGAACCGCCGTCAGTTGTTCGCCGCCGGTGCCGCCGCGGTGGGGGTCGTGTCCACCGCCCGCGGCGACGAGGCGAAGCGGAAGCCGTGCCTGCGGGCCGGTCACATCACCGACGTTCACATCACCCCCGACCGAGACGCCCCGAAAGGGGTGGCCGCCATGTTCGACCACATGTTCGGACAGAAGGAGTGGTCGCCCGACCTCATCCTGAACAGCGGGGATGCCGTGATGGGCATCGACGGCAAAGTGCCGGGCAAGCGGGCGGGCGAGCAGATCGCCGTGTGGAAGGCGGCGGTGAAGGGGGTGAAAGTGCCGATCCACTCGTGCCTGGGCAACCACGACGTGTGGGACGGGGCCGAGCCGACGGACGACATCCCGGAGGCGAAGAAGGGGTTCGCCCTGATGACCGGCGTGCTGGGGATGCCGGCCGAGCACTACAGCTTCGACGCCGGCGGGTGGCACTTCATCGCCCTGAACAGCGTGTGCAACTGGCCGAAGTACGGCGACCTGTCGGCCGACCACTTCAAGTGGCTGAAGGCCGACCTGAAGAAGACCAAGCCGGAAACGCCGGTGTGCGTGATCAGCCACCTGCCCATCCTGAGCGTGACGAGCAGCGTATACGGCGACGGGCAGAAGAAGGCCGACGGCGTGCTGGTGCCGAAGGTGTGGCAGCACTTGGACTGCTGGGAGATCACGGAGGTGTTCCGGCGGCACCCGAATGTGAAGCTGTGCCTGAGCGGGCACATGCACACGTGCGACCGGGTGGAGTACCGCGGGGTGTGGTACGTGTGCGGCGGGGCGGCGAGCGGGGCGTGGTGGAACGGGGCGGAGTACGGCTTCCCCCCGCTGTACGGGGCGATCGACTTCTACGCCGACGGCGGGTTCGAGTACCGGTTCGTGGACTACGGGTGGAAGGCGCGGGCGTGGAAGGGGAAAGAGCTGAAGGACTGAGGAGTGGGGGGGGGGGCGCGGCGGGCGGGGAGGAACCCCCCCCGCGCGGGCCGCGAGGCAACCCGGAGCCCCGGGGGAACCC
>JANNVG010000842.1:0-8167 GCA_031414395.1 Fimbriiglobus sp. | reverse complement strand
GACCCACAGCCAGTCGCCGGCGGTCAGCACCTGCGTCGGGGCGAGGGGGCTTCCTCCCACGTTAGGGAGTACGGCCTTCACCGCCTTGTCTATCTCGATTTCGGTCGGCGCCAGGCGGTCGAACCGGCGGTTCAGCACCGTGCGGTACGCCTGCTCCCGCGCGGTCAATTTCTTACCCCCGCCCGGCACGAACCCCGGCGGGTACACCTCCGGCGGCTTCGCCCGCACCAGCACCGGCCGCCCGTTCCGCACCTCCGCCGCCCACACGAACGTGACGTTCATCGCCGGGATGTCGTCGTCGTCGGTCGTCAGTTCGGCCAGCCGCAGCGTCAGCCGCAGTTCCCCTTTGTCCGCCGACAGCGTGACCGGCTCCCGCTTGGCGAACGTGATCGCCCAGTCCGCCTCCTCCGATTTCTTCGCCTCCTTCGGTGCGGCACTCGGCGGCGGGCGGAGGAAGTCGAAGCCCTTGCCGCTCGGCGGGGCGGCGAGGTCGGCACGGGTGAACGTCTTCCCGGACAACCGCGGTTCGAGCAGGGAGTTCACAAAGGAGGTGTGAACGGCGACGCGCACGGACGCGGTCGGGTCGAAGGCGGGGAAGGATGCGGGGAACGGGGCGGGCTGATCGACGGCGACGACCATCGCGGCGGACGATGTGGCGAACCGCAGGCGGTCTTTGGCGACGCCGAGTTGAGCGAGCGGGGCGAGCGCCGCCTCGAATTGGGCGTTCGCGGCGGCCAGTTGGCGGGCCGACTCGTCGCCCACGGCCGAGGTCACTTGCGTGGTCGCCTGGGTGGTCGCCTCGGCGTTCTGCTCGGCGGCCGACCGCCGCACGCCGAACCGCACCACCCCGCGGACGAGCAACGCCCGCACCGGCGGCAGGTCGGATTCGATGCGGCCGACGCACACGCTCGTCGGGGCGGACACCGCGGGCACGCCGGCCGCCAACCCGTTGTGCGAGAGGTACAGGTCTTGCGCGACCGCCACCGTGCCGGACGTGCTGGCATACACCCGCGCCCGCGGGCGCTGCACCACCAAATCGCCGGCGGAAGCGGCATCGACGGTCAGCCGCAACACCGCCATACTGTCACACGGGATCAACTCCAGCCGCCGCACGCCCGACAGGTGCGACGTGCCACTGGTGTATTGTGTGCCGGAGGTTGATTGCACCGGCGACGACACGTTCAGCGGGCCGGACAGCGACCGCGACAACAGGTCGGCGGTCAGCATCACCTGCACGGCCGGGGTGGTGCGAACGGGAACGGGCGGCGGGTCGGCGGCGTGAACCGCGAACGGAGTGCCGGCGAGCAACCAGACGAGCGAGCCGAGGCGATTGGGGGACATGCCGGGTGTGTACGGACGGAGGGGGCGAGAGGTGCCATCCCGGAAGGGGGAGTCCGACCCACAGGCTAAGGTACGAATTCGGCGGCGGGAAAAATGTGCGCCGGGTGTACGCGCCGACCCGCCGGCGGGAACTGATGGGGTGTGGCGGGTGAGGAGTAGGGCGAGTCGGCGCGAGCCGACGACCCCCGCCGCCACCGACGAGAGTGGTGGTCTTGTAGGGCGGGTCGAGCGGGGGACGCGGTGGGCGGTCGAAGTGGGTGGTGGCTGTGGTGGGCGATGACCGCGACGACCCGCCGTTCAAAATCCGGCGGGTCGTCGCGGTCGTTCGGGGCGGTGGCGTCACCGGGTGTCAGATGTGCGGGTTGAGATCGCCGCTCGACCCGCCCTACGACGAGGACCTGTCCGCCCGCACGGAGTGGCGATGCGAACGCGAATGCCCCACCTGCCGCATTTGATCCGCACGGCCGCGCCGACGGCCGAGCTGGTGCCGGATCGCGCGCTGCTGGCCGAGTTCGTGACCGCCAAGTGCGGCATGGCGTTCGAGCTGCTGGTGCGGCGGCACGGGCCGGCCGTGTGGGCCGTCTGTCGGCGGCACCTGGCCAACACGCACGACGCCGAGGACGCATTCCAGGCCACGTTCCTGGTGCTGGCGAAGTCGGCGAAGCGGGTGGCGAACACCGCGAGCGTCGGCGGGTGGCTGTACGGTGTGGCCTACCGCGTGGCACTGAAGGCCCGCCGCACGACCGCCCGTCGCAAGCGGATCGAAGCGGTGGTGAGTCCGACGGACGAGCCGGTCACACTGCCGGTGTCGGCGTGCCACGACACCGCCGCCGTCGTTCACGCCGAGTTGGAAAAATTACCCGACCGCTACCGCCTGCCGCTGCTGCTGTGCGACCTGGAAGGGCTGTCGCGGAAGGAAGCGGCGGGGCAACTCGGGTGGAGCGAGGGCACGCTGTCGGGCCGGCTGAACCGCGCCCGCAAGCTGCTCGCCGGTCGGCTGACCACTCGCGGGATCGCCGCGGCGGTCGCCATTGCCACGACCCTTCCGCCGTCCCAGGCACTGACCGTTGCGGCGGTCGGAGTCGGGTTGAACGTGTTCGACACATCCACCATTGCCGTACCGGAAGCGGTGACGGCGTTGGCCCACGGAGCGATGCGAGACATGACCCGTTCATTCGTGCTGAAGGCGGCCGGCGTGGTGCTGGCGGCGAGCGTGCTGCTCGGCGGCGGGCTGTTCGGCCTGCGGTTCGACACCGCCCCGCAAGCGACCGCCGCCCCGGTGCCGAAGGTGGAGATGGCGAAGGCCGACGACATCACCGACGCGCTGGTCGAACTGGTGAGCCAGCCGGCCGTGCAGCGGGAGTTGAAGCTGTCGGCCGACCAGCGGGTGAGCCTGATCGACGGGTTCGACAAGCTGGCGGAGGAGTTGGAGAAGGGCGGCATGCCGTCGAATCCGCCGAGCTCGGGCGGACAGGCCGGCGGAGGTGCCCCCGCCGTTCCCAGCCCGTGGGTGACACACGCGAAGGCCCGCCGCGAACTGGTGGCCTCGGCGATGACGAAAGGTCAACTCACCCGCCTGCAACAGAGCGAGGTGCAGGCGCTCGGCACGCGGGCGCTGCTGCTCAAGCGGGTGCAGGACGAGTTGAGAATGACCGACGACCAGAAGAAGGCGATGACGAAGGCGCTCCGCGAGGTCGACGACGCGCTCGCCAACACCATCCCCGCGGTCCAGCTTGGCGGCGGACAGGGCGGATTCGGCCAGCAGCAACTGGTGGTGCCGAACGGCCCGCTGCCGGCCCTCGATCAGGTAGCGCCGGCCGAACACTGGAAGGCGCTCGACGAGGTGGTGAAGGGCTTCTCCGCCGGGCAAGAGAAGCGGTGGAAGGAGCTGAACGGCGAGAAGGTGGGGTTCAACCGTCTGCGGGTGCGCGACCAGTGTTCCACGCTGTTCACCCAACTGCACGCCAACAGCGCTGCCACCGGCACCCCGGACGCCGGCCCGCAGCCGACCACGCCGGTCGCCGGTCCGGGGATCGGGGCACCCGACCTGCCGCTCCCGCTGCTACCTCCGGCCCAGCCACTGCCGCCGCCGGGGAACCCTGGGAAGTGACCGCCCATTCTTCGCCGCGGCCCGTGGGCGCGGGCGGACCCACCCGCTCCCACGGGTCGCGGCGAAGATGTTCGGGGTCGTACAACACCCCCATGAACCCGATCGACTCTCTCTTCGCCCGACTGCGTGCCCAGAACCGCAAAGCGTTCTTGCCGTTCATCCCCGCCGCCGACCCGGACCTGGCGTTCACCGCCGCCGCCCTGTCCGCCGTCGCCGGTGCCGGGGCCAGCCTCATCGAACTCGGCGTGCCGTTCTCCGACCCCATCGCCGACGGCCCCGTCATTCAAGCGAGCTACACCCGTGCTTTGAAAGGCGGGTTCAAACTGAACGCCATGTTCGACACCGTGAAAGGCGTGACGAGTGCGCCCGGCTGGGACACGCCGGTGGTGGCGATGGGGTCGTACTCGCTCGTCCACAAGCGCGGGCCGGAGGCGTTCATCGACGCCTGCTTATCCTCCGGCATCAGCGGGGCGGTGGTGCCCGACTTGCCCGTGGAAGAGGCCGACGAACTGTCGAAGCGGTGCCGCGACCGCGACTTCAAACTGATCCTGCTGGTGACGCCGACGACCAGCCCGGCGCGAATGGCGAAGATCGCGGCGGCGTGCGGCGGGTTCGTGTATGTGGTCAGCGTGGTGGGCATTACCGGGCAGCGTGCGGCGGCGGCCGAGGCGGTCGCGGTGGTGACGAACAAGCTGCGGACGATGACCGACCTGCCGCTGTGCGTGGGGTTCGGGGTGAGCAAGCCGGAACACGTGCGGGAACTGGCGCCGGTGTGCGACGGGGTGATCGTCGGCACGGCCCTGGTGAAGCACCTGGAGACGGCGACCGACGGGCGAGACGCGGCCCTGGTGGCACTGGCGAAGCAGGTGACGGAGTTGAGCGCCGCCCTGGCGTAGCGGAACAATTCACCCCACGCCCGCCATACAGGACTCCCCATGACCCGCCCGCGTGTGTTCGTCGCCCGTGCCATTCCGCAAGTCGCGCTCGACCTGCTCGCCGCCGCGTGCGACCTCGACGTGTGGCCCGACCGCCTGCCGCCGCCGGCCGACGAATTACGGAAGCGGGTGGCCGGGTGCGCCGGGCTGGTCAGCATCCTCACCGACAAGGTGGACGCGGCGTTGCTCGACGCGGCACGCGGTTTGAAGGTGGTGTCCAACTTCGCGGTCGGCGTGAACAACGTCGATCTGCCCGCCTGCACCGCCCGCAAGATCCCGGTGGGGAACACGCCCGGTGTGCTGACCGACGCCACCGCCGACATCGCCGTGACGCTGCTGCTGGCCGCCGCCCGGCGGCTGGGGGAGAGCAGTACCGACGCGAAGGAGGGGCGGTGGATCACCTGGGAGCCGACCGGCTGGCTGGGGTGCGATCTGGTCGGCCGCACGCTCGGCATCGTCGGCATGGGGCGGATCGGGTTCGCCACCGCAAAGCGGTTGCACCACGGCTGGGGCATGAAGGTGCTGTACACCGCCCGTTCGCCGAAACCGGACGCGGATGAGCAACTGAAGGCCGAGCGGGTGGAGTTAAACGAGTTGTTGGAGCGGTCGGATTTCGTGTCGGTTCACGCCGACCTGAACCCGACCACCAAAGGTATGTTCAGCACGGAGCAGTTTGCGAAGATGAAGCGGACGGCCGTGTTCGTGAACACCGCCCGCGGGCCGCACGTCGATCAGGTGGCGCTGGCCCAGGCGTTGCGAACGGGCGTCATCTTCGCCGCCGGCATCGACGTGACCGATCCCGAACCGCTGCCGCCGTCGCACGAGTTGTACTCACTTCCGAACTGCGTGATCGCCCCGCACATCGCCAGCGCTACGACGGATACGCGGAACGCGATGGCCCGCCTGTGTGCCGCCAACCTGCTCGCCGGGGTGACGGGCGAACGCCTGCCGCACTGCGTGAATCCGGAGGTGTACGGGTGACGGCGAGTGCCGCCGGGTGTGCTCTGCTCGCTCCGCGAGCGGGTTCCGAAAGACCGCTCGCGGAGCGAGCAGAGCACGACCGCGTCACTGGTTGAACAGGAACGCCTTGCTGTTGATGAGCGCCCACAGGATGTTCTCGTAGGCCAGCTTCTTGTTCTTGTCGTTCTTGGCCAGGTGCTCCATCGCGGCCGTCATCTGCTCGCTCGTCGGCTTCTTCGCCTGGGTGAGCAGGAACAGCTCGGTGATCTTGTCGGCGTCCGGGCGGGTGTCCTTCGCCAGCTTGTCCGCCCGCCCGCCGGCGCGGGCCAGTTTGCCCTGCACCTCGTCGCTGTTCAGCAGGTGCAGCACCATCGCCAGGCTGGCCTCGTTCACCCGCTCGCACTCGCACGCGCTGATCCGCTGCGGGCGGCCGAACACGTCCAGGAAGTACGACTGGAACGACTCGTCGGGCAACTGGATCGCCCGCTTCGGCGCGTTCTGGTCCTTCGGCAGGCCGGGGAAGTCGGACGGGCTTTCGGTGATCGCGCACACGGCGTCGAACACCACTTCGGCTTGCAACCGCTTCGGGTAGTACCGGGCGTAGCTCTGCTTGTCGCTCTTGTTGAACTCGTTCGGCACCGCCGTCAGTTGGTACGTCCGGCTCTGGCAGATGGTGCGGATGAGTGCCTTCAGGCTGAACTTGTTGTCGGTCAGGTTCTTGGTCAGGGCGTCGAGCAGTTCGGGGTTACTCGGCGGGTTCGTCACCCGCATGTCGTCGAGCGGGTCGACGATGCCGCGGCCGAAGAAGTGCGCCCAGTAGCGGTTGGCCACGGCCTTGGCGAAGTACGGGTTCTTCGCGTCGGTCATCCAGTCGGCCAGCAGCACGCGGGGGTCGTCTTCGGCGGCCACCGTCATCGGGATGGCGTCGAGCGGCTTCAGGTCGGCCGTCTTCCCGCTCCGCTTGTTCGTCACGCTGCCGGTCGCCTTGTTGAAGATGGCCACGCGGGCGTTCTGGTTGTTGTTGTTCTGCCGGCCGATGGTCGGCAGGGTCTTCCGCCCGACGCGGCCGTAGAAGGCGGCGAGGCCCCAATAGTCGTCCTGGCTCCACTTCTCGTACGGGTGGTGGTGGCACTGGGCGCACGCCAGCCGCTGCCCCAGGAACACCTGACTCAGGTCGTCCACGAACTGCTCGGCCGACTGCACCTCCTTGTACCACACCGTCGCCGGCGATTTGCTCTCCTCGCCGATGGCGCAGATGACTTCCCGCGCGAACTCGGAGTACGGCATGTCAGTCGCCACCGCCTCGCGGATCCAGGCGTGGAAGGCGAACGTGCCCTGGGCGCGCTCGGCCTGCCCGCGGCGCTTCACCCGCAGCACGTCGGCCCACTTGTTGGCGAAGAAGTAGGCGTACTCGGGCGTCTCCAGCAGGGCGTCCACCAGCTTCGCCCGCTTGTCGGTCGCCTTGTCGGACAGGAACTTCGTCACCGCGTCGGCGCTCGGCAGCGTGCCGGTGATGTCCAGGTGCGCCCGCCGCAGGAACTGTTCATCCGTGCAAACCTCGCTCGGCGTGATGCCGAGTTCCCGCCACTTGGCGGCGGCGTGCGTGTCCACGGTGCCGGCGGGGAAGTCGAACTTGGGGGCGTCGCCCGGCCGCGGCACTACCGCGCGGAAGGTGGCCACGTTCCCATTGAACCGCACCATCACGGCGGCTTGGCCGGTGCTGCTGAGCGTCCGCACCAGGCCGTTCTCGCTCACCGTCGCCACTTCGGTTTCGTTGCTCTCGTACTGCGCCCGGCGGGTCACGTCGGTCACGCTGCCGTCCGAGTAGTGGGCGTGAACGGCCAACTGCTGGCGGCTCTGGCGGTCCACCACGCGGTTCTCGGGGAACACCGTCACCTTCGTCACCTTCGGGTCGGTGTCGGTGCCGTAGGGCAGGCCGCTGGCCACCCACCGCCGCAGCAGCTTGTACTCCTCGCTGCCCACTTCCGTCTTCTTCCCGCCGCCGTGCGGCACCACGCCGGCCGCCTTCAGGAGCAGCAGCGATTGGTCCGGCGAGGCCGGGAACACCCGCCGCCCGCGGGCCTCTTTCAGCAGGGTCATGTAGTCCAGTTCGGGGTCGAACCCGAGGAGCGAAAGGCGGAAGCCGTTCTGCCCCTGGATCTTTCCGTGGCAGCCGCCGCTGTTGCACCCCAGCTTCGTGAGGATCGGCTCGATCTCGTTCGGGAAGCTGATGGGCAGCGGGGCTTCCATCCCGCTCACGCTCACCGGCACCTTCGCCGACTTGCCGTTGTACTCGACGGCGATCTCGGTGCTGCCGTTCGCCAGCGGGTAGACGCGGCCGGTCTCATCGACTCGCACCACCTTGCCGTCGGCGACGGCGAACTTGGTGTCGCCGGTCACGTCGAGCGGGCGGCCGGACTCGCGGTCGCCGGAGACGGCCAGTTGTGGCGCGTCCTCGGCCCCTTTGAGGGTGAGCTTGGGGGGGAACGCGGACACGCCGCGGACGGCCGCGGGCTTGGCGTCTTGGGCAGCGGCGAACAGCGGGGCGAGGGCGGCGAGGGCCGCGAGCGCGAACCGGCGGGGCATGAGAGCACCTCGGCGGGGCGGGGAGGAGTCGGTGGGCAACCGATCCGTGGGGTGGGACCGTCGGTCGTCAAGTAGCAATGCTAACCGAAGTGCGGCGGCGGGACAACAGAAAGGCGGAATGCGGAACGGGTCGGGTGTGCCACGGGAAGTCGGCAGTGCCCCCCACCCGCCGGGTTCACGGCGTGAACTCCGGCGACCTCCCCCGCACGGGGGGAGGTGGGGGTTGGTGGGGTTC
>JANNVG010000841.1:0-10124 GCA_031414395.1 Fimbriiglobus sp. | reverse complement strand
GCGACCGCGAGGGAGCGGGCTGAGCCTCTCCCGCTCCCTCGCGGTCGCGGCTCGTTTCGATCTCCCGCTCCACCGCCTCCAACTCCTTCAGCAGCTCCGTGTCCTTCTCGCCGGGCGGTGTCAGCACGCGGTGGAGTGCTGCCAGGGCGAACGCCGAGTCGAGTTTCCGCCGCAGCCGCGTGTGGGTGGCGAACCGGCTGACCGGGTGCGTGTCCTTGCCGTTCGTCACGCGGTCGTCGAGGTAGTCGTTGAAGTAGTCGTCGGCGGTGGGCGAGCCGAGGTACTCGCCGTAGTGGTGATCCCGCAGCAGTTCGGCCACCGACACCCACTTGCCGCACCCGTCGCCGAGCGTGGCGAGCGTAACAAGTTGCGCGTACCCGACGGCCGCGGCGGTGCCAACATGCTTGAACGCGACCGTCGGCGTGCTGTCGCTGCTGAACGCCTGGTGCAGGTGGTAGACGAGGTTAAAAAACGTGAGCGGATCGGACGCGGCGAGCGGCTCACGGGCGAAGGCGTTGACGGCCTTGCCGTCGGGCGACGCCCAGTTCACCACCACCGCATTCCGCGCCGGGGTCATGGCCGCGTCGAAGCTCACCATGATTGCGTGCGTGAACCCGGTGTGCTGGAGCCAGCCGGGCAGGTGCGGGTGAAACGCCGAGCGGGTGCGGGCGTACACGGTCGGCTCGACGCCGAACAGCTCGCCCACGCACTTCCGCGCCGCGGTCAGGTTCCACCACTGCGATTCCGCCGGCAGCAGCGAGTCGTCCCGTTCGGTGTACGCGCCGACGCACAGGTCCACCGTCGGCTTGTCGCCGCTCGCCTTCGCCTTCAGTTCGGCGAACCGCTCCGGGTGGTCCTTCGCCTGCTTTTCCAGCATCTCACCGGACGCGATGACCGCCGCCGGCAACCCGTTCAACAGCGTACCCGGCCACGGCTCGCCCAGCGTGTCGGCCTTCGGGATGGCGAAATCGACCCACTGCACCCCGCTGCTGTTCAGCACCTGCCGGGCGTTCGCCAGCTTGTCGGCGGCGGGGGCCAGCTTCTCCCGCACGGCGGTCGCATCCGATGCCACCTCCACCGCCGCCTTCACGTCGGCCCAGAAGCCTTCCACGTCCAACAGGTGATCGTGACTCGCGGCGTCGAACAGCGATTCGATGAGCAGGAAGCCGAACCCGATGGCCTCGAACAATCCCACCACTTCCCGCGGGGCGTCGAGTAGCGGTTGCGGGATGCGGGCGTCGGGATTGCGGTCGCCCCAATCGGACAGGGCGGCCCGCAGTGACAGCCGGGTGTCCATCGCGTCGGACTCGGACACGAAGTGCAGTCCGCCGGTGGTCGTGACGAGTTCGCCCCAGTTGTCGGGCTGGTACACGGTCGGGCCGGTGGGCACGGTGTAGAAGAAGCCTTCCATCGGCACGTCGTGGTCGTAGGTGCCGGCGGCCTGCGGCGGGCGGCCGATCACGCCGAGCACGGCCGGGTGCCACAGGGCGAAGTAGCCGTTCAGCCACGCCGTCGCCTCGTCCGGGTTCAGACTGACCGGGTACGAGGTGGGCGGGCGGTACGGGGAGAGCAGGACGGCTTCGCGCGGGTTCATGTGACGGGTGCAGTGGCGGGAGGTGGGGATATATTAGGTGAACCGGCGGCGTCAGCCGCCTGGGTTTGAAAGCACCCGCGGGTTCACACCCGCGGTTCACCAGGAATGTGCCCGTGGCCCGAAAGCGCCCCCCCACGCCGGCCCCGAAGATCACCCCCGCGTCCGTCGCGGCGGCGGTGCGGAAGGGCGACCTCCCCGCCGCCGAGCGGTTGGCCGTCGCTCTGGCCGCGGCGGAGCCGACTGATGCGAACGCCATGCTCCTTCGCGCCACACTGTTGCAAGTGGCCACCCATTACGAATTGCACAACCAGACCGCGGAGTTGAACCGCGCGCTGGAAGCGTGTGTGCGGCTGAAGCACACGGAAGCCGGGTGGGTACGCACGTTGACGGTGCTGCTGGCGAAGGCCGGCCGGCGGGCCGAGGCCGAACCGCTGGCCGCGGCGCTCAACGACCCGGCGTTCGCCGCCAAGCTGCCCCACCACCACGCCGACTGGCTGGTGCGCACCCGGAGCGCCCTTCTGGTACCGCCGGAGTGGAAGGCCGGGTACGACGCCGTCGTCTCCGCCTTCGCGCAGTACCACGCCGGCAAGGACGACGCGGCGCGGGAGGCGCTGAACGTCATCGGGCTGTCGTCGCCGTTCCTCGAATGGAAGCTGCTCCTCCGCGGGCTGATCGGGTGGAGCACGAGCGACGACGCGAAGGCGGTGGAGAACTTCGCCCGGCTGAACGCGGAGCGCTACCCGGCACGCCTCGCCGCCCCTGTGCGGGTGCAGTGCGACGCGGCCTTCGCTCAAACACTTCCCCCGGCGGGTCAGGCGGCACTGATCGAACAGGGCAAGCGGCTACGGGCCGTCGGGCTGGTGGCCAAGCTGAGCAAGGTCCGCAGCGAGTTGGCCCGCAGCCGCAAGCTCGGGCCGGCGTTCAAGGCGGCGGAAAGCGTGCTGCCCGAACTGAAGAAGCTGTCCCCGGTGCTGGCGGCGGAGTTGGCCGACTCGTTCTACTTCGCCATCGTCAAGCGGGGCGAGCGGGACGACCTGACCAAGTACCGCAAGCTGTTCGGCCCGCCGCCCGCCGACCCGTCGTTCCACAAGCTCGAAGCGCTCGTGTTCGAGGAGGTCGACGACTTGGAATCGTCGCTCGCGCGGTGGGCCGCCTACGAGGGGTGGCTGGCGGGCCTACCGGCCGGGTGGTCGAAGGGGTTGGCCGACCGCGCGCGGGCGGTCATTCTGAAGCGGATGGCCGGCATCGCCGCCGACATTGAGGAAGACGCCGCCGACCCCCGCACGGCCGACGAGTTCGGCGGCTTCTTCGGTGCCCCTTCCCGCAAGCCGAAGGCGAAGAAGAAGCCGCTCGACCCGACGGTGTTTTTGCAACGGGCCGCCGACCTCGCCCCCGACTGGGAGCCGGTGGCTCAGGACCTGTTCGCCGCCGCACTCGTTCGTGGCGACCTCGCCGCCGCCGAAGCCGCCGCCCGCCGATACCTCGACCGCGCCCCGCAGTCGATGCCGATGCTGTCGGCGCTGGCCGCGCTGATGACGACGCAAGGCAAGTCGGCCGAGTCGCTCGACCTGCGGCGACGGGCGCTGGCCGTCAACCCGCTCGACGCGCAGAACCGTCAACTCGTCGGTTCGGCCAGCATCGCCCACGCCCGCAAGTTGGCCGTGGACGGCGATCTCGCCGATGCCGAGAAACTGCTCGACGACAATAAGGCGCTGCTCGAAGAGAAGTTGCCCACCAGCTACTTCGCACTGCGGTCGGTGCTGCACCGCAAGGCGAAGCGGCCGGCCGAGGCCGACGCCGCCGCGACCGCCGCTCTGAGGCTGAAAACTTCGCGCCTAGTGGCGCGTCTCTACCTGCACGCGAACGCCGTGCTGCTCAAACTGAAGCCGAAGGAGAGGACGGCCGCCGCGAAGGACTTGGCCGACGCGCTCGAACTGTCGCCCACGCCGGCGGAAGCCGGCAGCCTGCTGACCGGGCACGACATGTACCTGACCGAGGGGCTGAAGTACACCGGGCAAAAGACGCAGGAGAAGAAGTTCCTGGACGCGGCGGTGCGGGCGGCCGGCTCGGCCGAGGGCACGGAGTTGGAGTTCGAGATGCTGGCCGGCACGCTGATGCACAAGCAGCAGTTCGCGGTGGCCGCGAAAGTGACGGCCGGGCTGTTGAAGCGGTTCCCGAAGAACCCGTTCTTCCCGTTCCTGCTGGCTCAAGCCGAGATGGCGAAGTCGAAGGGGCGGAACGGGTACAAGGTGACGGAGCCGCTGCGGAAGGCGAAGGTGCTGGCCGAGGCGAGCACCGAGGAGCGGCACAAGCAACTGCTCCCGCAGATCGAAGAACTGCTCCGGATGAGCGACCCCTTCGGCGGCCTGTTCGGCGGCTTCTTCGGGTGACGGAGCGCCGGCGAGCCGAGCGGCGTGAGCCGCCGGGTTGTTAGAACCGGGAACGCAGTGACCGGGTGCAGCCCCGAAGGGGCGACGGGAAATAGCCAGGGGTGGAGCGAGCCGCAGGCGAGCGGGAACCCCTGGTGCGAATCACCAAGACCACAAGCCCCGGAGGGGCGACAGAACCTACGTCTGTCGCCCCTCCGGGGCGTGTTCCATTTCTCCCATCGGTTCCAGGGGTTCCGTTCGCATCTGCGATGCTCACTCCACCCCAGGCTACCATCTGCCGCCGCTCCGCGGCGGGTGGCTGTATTCACCGGCCACCCGCCGCTCACTTCTTCCGTTTCGTCGTCTTCTCGACTTGGCAAAGGTTCGGGTGGCGGTCCATGAAGCCGCTCGCTTCCACTCGAATCTCAGTAGGCACTGTTGGGTTGTCGGCGACGACTTGGAGCATGGTGTAGATTGGTTCGCCTTCAATGTCGTTGATGCTGCCGTTCAACATCCGACCGAGCATCCTGACACCGAACACCGATGGCTGTCGAACGACTGACCGGGCGAGGTGCGGCTGATACCCGGAGAGCGATTCTAACCCGTGCATCACTCCCCAAAGTGCATGCCCGTCCGCGGTCGGAAAGCGCTCGAACACGCCGAGCAGGACGGGAATGGCATCTGCGGGGCGACCAGCCTGCCACAACTCCGCAACCAAGGCATCCAATTCATCCCATGTGGTGACCCAGCCGGCCTGCTCCGGTGGATTGAAGGCTCGGAGGTCGGCAACGATCTGGGTGTGCGAGCGAGCCATAGGCATTCACTCCCGGACCCGGCGGCTCACGCCGCTCGGCTCGCCGATCACCCGCTCGCGGAGCGAGCGGACCACATTACGGCTCTTCGAGGTATGTGTAACCCGCCAGTCCGTTCTCGTAGAAGCTGAGGAACGCCCGGCTTTCGGCGAGGCTCAGCTTGCCGGCGCGGACGGCTCGCTCCACGTCCTTGCGGATGCGGTCGGTCAACTTCTCGGCGCTGTACTGCACGTAGTTCAGCACTTCCGTCACCGTGTCGCCCTTGATCACCACGTCCACGTTCGGCGTGCCGTCCGGTTCCAGGTGGACGTGAACGGCGTTCGTGTCACCGAACAGGTTGTGCAAGTCGCCGAGGATCTCCTGGTACGCCCCGAGCAGGAACACGCCGAGGCAGTACTGCTCGCCTTCCTTGAACGGGTGCAGTTCGAGGGTGCTGCGCACGTCCCGCAGGTCGATGAACTGGTCGATCTTGCCGTCGCTGTCACAGGTGATGTCCCCGAGGACCGCCCGTCTGACCGGGTTCTCGTTCAAGCGGTGGATGGGCATCACGGGGAACAACTGCTTGATGGCCCACGAGTCGGGCATGGACTGGAACAGGCTGAAGTTGCAGAAGTAGGTGTCGGACATCAGCGACTCCAGCCCCTGCAACTCCTCCGGCACGTAGTCCAGTTCCTTCACGATCTTCTGCAGCTTGCGGCCGATGGCGAAGAACAGCCGCTCGGCCTGGGCCCGCTGCGTGAGCGGCATGTAGCCGAGGTTGAACGTGCCGAGGCACTCTTCCATTTCCTGCACGGCGTCGTGGTAGCTCTCGATGCAGTTCTTCTTGGTCAGGTCGCGGTGGATGGCGAACAGGTCTTGCAGCGGCTGCGGGCTGTCAGCGGGGATGCTGTCGGGGGCGGCGCAGGCGTCGTAGTTGTTCGTGCCGAGCACGTCGAACACCAGCACACTGTGGTAGGCCACCAGCGCCCGCCCGCTCTCGGAGATGATCTGCGGGTGCGGCACCCCGGCCTCGTCGCACACCGTCTTGATGCGGAACACCACGTCGTTTGCGTATTCTTGCAGGGTGTAGTTGATGCTGCTCTCGAAGTCGGTCTGACTGCCGTCGTAGTCCACCCCCAGCCCGCCGCCCACGTCGATGATCTTCAGCCCGGCCCCCAGCCCCACCAACTCGGCGTAGATGCGGGCGGCCTCGTTCAGCGCCTCTTTCACCTTGCGGATGTTCGTGATCTGGCTGCCCATGTGGAAGTGCGTCATCTGCAGGCAGTCGCCCATCCCGCGGGCCTTCAGGAACTCGAACGCCTCCAGAACTTCCGTCAGCGTCAGCCCGAACTTACTGCGGTAGCCGGCGCTCCCCCGCCACCGCCCGCTGCCCCGCGTGGCCAGCTTCACCCGCACCCCGATCGGCTGCCGCACGCCCAGCTCCTCGGCGTGCTTGACGATCAGCTCCAGTTCGCTCAGCTTTTCCACCACCGGGATGATGTTCTTGCCGATCTTCTTCGCCAGCACCACCATCTTGATGTACTCGTCGTCCTTGAACCCGTTGCAGATGATGGGCACGTCGGTGCCGTTCGTGATGGCCAGCACGGCCAGCAGTTCGGGCTTGCTGCCGGCCTCCAGGCCGAACCCGTACTGCTTGCCGATGTGCAGCACCTCCTCCACCACCTGCCGCTGCTGGTTCACCTTGATCGGGTAGACGCAACTGTACTTGTTCTGGTAGCCGTACTCGGTGATCGCCTTGCCGAAGGCGTCGGCCATCTCGCCGATGCGGTGCCGCAGAACGTCGGTGAACCGCAGCAGGATGGGCAACTGGATGCCGCGGTGCTGGAGTTGGTCGATCAACTGCTTCACGTCGATGGCGGGGGCGGCCGGGTCTTTGGTCGGGTGGACGACCACGTTGCCCGCGGGGTTGATGCCGAAGTACCCCTTCCCCCAGTTCTGCACGCTGTACGTGTCGGCGGCGTCTTGGATCGTCCACGGGTGGCCGTCGGGCGAGGTGGCGGTGCGTTCGGCAGGTTTGCCCATCAGAGGCGGTGCCCCGGTGCGGTGAGTGTGGAGACGCATCATACTAGACGAATCGGCGGGGCGTGCAACACGACCACCCTGCGCATCGGCAAAAGCGGGGCGGGACTTGAGGGAAAGTGCTCTGCTCGCTCCGCGAGCGGGTTCAAAACAGACCGCTCGTGGAGCGAGCAGAGCACTCTCACGCCGCGTACACCTCCAGGAACCCCCGCAGTTGCTCGGCCAGCAGCGGCTTCAGCTTCTCCGCCTTGAAGTCGTCGGCGGTCACGAACTTCAGTGTCACCACGTCCACGCCCTCCCACCGCCCGCGGTCGAGGGTGACATCGCGGCCGACGCCCTCCCACTTGGCCAGGTTGAACTGGCTCGGTTTCGCCGGCAGCCACACCTCCAGCGCCGCAGCCTCCTTCGTTTTGACCCGCACCCAGAAGCGGTTCGACTGCGGCACCCGCACGGTGATGGCGTCCACCACGTCCCACCCGACCTTCAGCTTTGGCTCGATGTCGCGGAGCATTTTCAGCAACTTCGGCAGCAGCGCCTTGTCCCACTTCCGCCCCTTGCCCGGCGGGAAGCCTTTCTCCCCCAGGTGCCACTTCTCGCCGTCCACCTTCCACGGCATCGCCGCTTCCACCTTCGCCGCCACCGCCCCGCCCGTGTCGATCAGGCCGTTGAACGACTCGACGCACTTCGCCAGGAACGCCTTGAACGTCGGCGTCTCGGTCTCGTCCTTCTTCACGATGGTGACGACCACCGTTTGCCCCGACCCGCGGCCGTCGTTCGTCACTTCCACCCGGTGGTCGCGGCTGTACCCCTCGTGGCCGGGGTAATCCGACAGCGGGCGCAACTGGAGCGTGGCGGCGAGGTCGGCCGTCTTGAAGGCGTTGCGACGTGCCCGCAGGCACAGCTTCAGGTACGCCTCGTGCCCGGTCATGGCGTGCAGGAACCAGCCGCGGGATTTGACCGGCGGGGCGACCTCCACGATGGTGCGGTGCGTCCAGTTGGTTTCGCCCCACTCGCCGAGGGCTTCGATCTGCTCGACCACTGACAGCAGGCTGTCACCGTCCCACTTGCACGCGGTGCCCTTGGTGGTGATGCGGTCGCGGGTGTGCCACTTGATGCCGTCCAGTTCCCACGGCAATTTGGCGTCCTTGCCCACGTCGGCCAGGTCGATGTCGCCCAACTTCTCGGCGAGCGCTTTCCGCGGGTCGAACTTCGGCCGCTCGGCGAACGGCCCGGCGGCCAGGATGCCCGCCAGGATGCGGCCGGTGTGCGAGGGGGGGGGAGTTTCGGAATCACCCTCCACCCGCCGCTTCGCGGCGACCTCCCCCGCAAGGGGGGAGGTGGTGTCGTTCACCTCCCCCCTTGCGGGGGAGGTCGGTTGCGCAGCAACCGGGTGGGGGGTGCTCTTTTCAGCCGCCAGAGCGTACGCCACCACGTCCTCCGGCGTGCCGACGGCCACCACCCGCCCGCCGTTGATGCCCGCCTCCGGCCCCATGTCCACGATCCAGTCGGCCGTCTTGATGACGTCCAGGTTGTGTTCGACCACGATGACCGTGTTGCCCAGATCGACCAGCCGGTGCAGCACGTCGAGCAGCTTCCGCACGTCGTCGAAGTGCAGCCCCGTCGTCGGCTCGTCGAGCAAATACAGCGTCTTGCCGGTACTCGGCCGGGCCAACTCCGCGGCCAGTTTCACCCGCTGCGCTTCGCCCCCGCTCATCGTGGGTGCCGGTTGGCCCAACTGCATGTACCCCAGCCCCACGTCGGCGAGGGTTTGCATCACCCCGCGGATCTTCGGGATGTTGCCGAACAGTTCCAGCGCCTCGCCGATCCGCATGTCGAGTACGTCGGCGATGGTCTTGCCGTGGTACTGCACGAGCAGCGTTTCCGGGTTGTACCGCTTACCGTGGCACGTGTCGCACTCCACCCACACGTCGGGCAGGAAGTGCATCTCGATCTTCTTCTGCCCGTTCCCCTCGCACGCCTCGCACCGCCCGCCCTTCTGGTTGAAGCTGAACCGCCGCGGGTGGTAGCCCCGCACTTTGCTTTCGGGCAGGCGGCTGAACAGCTCGCGGATCAGGTCGAACACGCCGGTGTACGTGGCGGGGTTGGACGACGGCGAGTTGCCGAGCGGGTCTTGATCGACGTTGATGATCTTGTCGAGGTGCTCGATGCCGAGGATGTCGTCGTGGGCGGCACCGGCCGTGCGGGCGCGGTTCAACTTGCGAGCGAGGGTGTTGTACAGCACCTCGTTCACCAGCGAACTCTTGCCCGACCCGCTGACGCCCGTGACGGCCACGAAGCAGCCGAGCGGGATGTGTACGTCTACGTTGCGGAGGTTGTGCTGTCGCGCACCGAGGATGGTGATCACCGTCCCGAGCGGCGAGCGGGCGACGGTGTCTTCCGCAGTGACGGAACCTACCCCCCCTGCCCCCCTCCCTAAGAGGGAAGGGGGAGTCCGATCCTCCCCCCCCTTCCTCCCAGGAAGGGGGGGGCCGGGGGGGGGTAGGTTTTCGATCTGACACCGCCGGTTCGTCGGCACCGGGATCGCCAGCTTGCCGCCGAGGTACTGCCCGGTGAGCGACCCCTTCGCCTTCAGCACTTTGCTCGGCGGGCCGGCGGCGGTGATCTCGCCCCCCTGGTCGCCGGCACCGGGGCCGAAGTCGAGCAGGTGGTCGGCACTCTCGATCACCTCGCGGTCGTGTTCCACGAGCAGCAGGGTGTTCCCCAAATCCCGAAGGCGGTGCAGCGCCCCCAGCAGCCGCTGGTTGTCCCGCGGGTGCAAACCAATCGTCGGCTCGTCCAGCACGTAGAGCACGCCGGTGAGACCCGACCCGATCTGCGACGCCAACCGAATGCGCTGCGCTTCGCCCCCGCTCAGCGTCGGCCCTTTGCGATCCAGGCTGAGGTAGTCCAGCCCCACGTCCACGAGGAACTTCACGCGGTTGATGATCTCGCGCAACACCTCGCCGATCACCTGCTGATCGTGCTTGGTGAGCTTGATGTTCTGGAACCGCTTGAGGGCTTCCCCCATCGGTTCGGCGCACAACTCCCGCATGGTGAAGTTGTTGAACCGGGTGGCGGCGGAGTCGGGCCGCAGGCGTGCCCCGTGACAGGCGTTGCACGGCACCTCGTCGACGATGTGATCCAGCCTCATGCGGTAGACGAAGCTGACGCGGCTGGCCTCGTCGATGGCGGGGAACAGGCCCTTGTATTGGAATTTCGGACGAGCCGCGGGGGGCACGGGGGGGGGGGGGGTTGTTTTTAAACCCCCCCCGGGGGGGGGGCGCGCGCGCAACGCCCCCCCCCCGGGAAACACACGGTTTGGGGTTGGGG
>JANNVG010000840.1:0-3175 GCA_031414395.1 Fimbriiglobus sp. | reverse complement strand
CCGGATTCGAGAAGCACCGGCGGACTCACGTCCCGCCGTCCGCCGGCTCACTCCACCCGGTAGTCGGTCGCCTTGTTCAGCGCCGCGTCCACCAGTTCCTTCTGCTCGTACAGGTGCATCTTCTCCGACCCCACGGCCGGGCTGGCGCTCGCGTCGCGGCCGCAGTACGCCACCGCGTAGCCCATCTTCCGCAGCCGCGGCTCGGCGAAGAACCAGCCGCCGTTGTTCTCCGACTCCTCCTGCACCCACAGCCGCACCGCCTCTTTCGGGTAGCGGTCGAGCACCGCCTTCAGTTGGTCCGCCGGCCACGGGTACATCTGCTCCACCCGCACGAGGGCCACGTCGGTGCGGGCCTGCTTGTCCCGCTCGGCCTTCAGGTCGAAGTACACCTTGCCGGTACACAACAGCACCCGCTTCACCCGCGCCGGGTCGGTCGTCGTCGGGTCGTCGAGCACCTCGTGGAACCGCCCGGAGATGAGTTCCTCCACCGGGCTGGTGCTCGTCCGCAGGAAACTCTTGGGCGTCATCACCACCAGCGGCTTGCGGAACTTCCGCTTGAGTTGCCGCCGCAGGGCGTGGAAGTATTGGGCCGGGGTGGTGAACGTACACACCTGGAGGTTGTCTTCGGCGCACAGTTGCAGGAACCGCTCCGGGCGGGCGCTGCTGTGCTCCGGGCCTTGCCCCTCGTACCCGTGCGGCAGGAGCATCACCAGCCCGCTGCTGCGGTTCCACTTGGCCTCGCCGCTGGCGATGAACTGGTCGATGATGACTTGCGCGCCGTTCACGAAGTCGCCGAACTGCGCCTCCCACAAGATCAGTTGGTACGGCGCGTCCAGGCTGTACCCGTACTCGAACCCGAGCACGGCGGCCTCGCTCAGGAAGCTGTCGTACACGTCGAACGGGGCCTGCGTGGGCGACAGGTTGGCCAGCGGGTAGAACTCGGCCCCGTTCTCGGCGTCGGCGTACACGGCGTGGCGGAAGCTGAACGTGGCCCGCCGGCTGTCCTGCCCGCTCAGCCGCACCGGGTGCCCTTCCAGCACCAGCGAGCCGAACGCCAGCGCCTCGGCCGTGCCCCAGTCGATGGCCTCGCGGCCTTTGATCAGGTCGCGGCGGCGGTACGGGCTGTCGTTGCTCGGGTACTTGCCGTCGTCCCGCTTGTCCCGCAGGTTCTTGTGCAGGGTGAAGCCGGCGGGGACGGCGACGAGCGCGTCGGCGATCAGGTCGAGCGTTTCGCCCTTCACGGCGGTGTCGGCCGGGGCGTGCGTGTACTTCGCCTTCAGCCCGACCCACCGGCTGGTGTACGACGCCATCACCGGGCGGAGCGGCTTGCCCTCCTTCACCGTCTCGCCCTCGGCCTTCGCCGCCGTCAGCGCCTTCTCCAGAATGCCGTCCTTGTACACGCTGTCGATCTGCTCCACCTCTTCCTTCGTCACCACGCCGTCGGCGATCAGCCGCCCGGTGTACAGGGGGATGATGGTCCGCCCGTCGCGGTACTTCTCGGCGATCTTCTTGTACTCCATCGGCTGCGTGACGGTGGCGTCGTCGTTCTCGTTGTGCCCCATCTTGCGGTAGCACAGCAGGTCGATGACCACGTCCGACGCGAACTTCTGCCGGTACTCGGTGGCCAGCTCGGCGACCCGCACGCAGGCGTCCGGGTCTTCGGCGTTCACGTGGAAGATGGGGGCGTGGACGAACTTGGCCAGGTCGGTGCAGTACAGCGTGCTGCGGGCGTCTCGCGGGTGGGTGGTGAACCCGATCTGGTTGTTCACCACGATGTGAACGGTGCCGCCGGTCCGATACCCCTTCAGGTTGGCCATGCTGAGCGTCTCGGCCACCAGCCCCTGCCCGGCGAAGGCGGCGTCGCCGTGCAGCAGCAGGGCCATGCCCGTCTTGCGGTCCTCGTCGTTGAACAGCCGCATCTTGCACCGCACCCGCCCGAGCACCACCGGGTTGACCGCCTCCAGGTGGCTGGGGTTCGGCGTGAGGGTCAAGTGGACACTCTGCCCGTCCGGGGTGGGCACGTCGTCCGACCGGCCCAGGTGGTACTTCACGTCCCCGTCGTTCTCCACCGCGTCCGGGTGGTACGGGTCGAGGAACTGCACGAACAGCTCCTCGTAGGGCAGCTTGAGCACGTTGGTGAGCACGTTCAGCCGCCCGCGGTGGGGCATGCCGATGACGATCTCCTTCACCCCGCTGCCGCCGGCCACCCGCACCACCGCGTCCATCATCGGGATGAGCGTCTCGCCCCCTTCCAGGCCGAACCGCTTCTTGCCCAGGAACTTGGTTTGCAGGAAGTTCTCGAACACCTCCGCCCGCCGCAGCAGGGTGAGGGTGCGGGTCCGCTGCTCGCGGGTCGGCTCGAAGCGGAAGTGCGACGGCTCGATCTGCCGGGCCAGCCAACTGCGGGCCTCGAAGTTCATCACGTGCATGAACTCGAACCCGACGCCGCCGGTGTACGTCTCGCGGAGGGCGGTGAGCAACTCGCCGAACGTGGTCTCGCGGTCCATGCCGAACAGCATGGAGCCGTCCACCGTCACGTGCGCGTCGGCGTGCTCGTCGACGGCGAACCGCTTCGGGTCGAGTTCGAACGGCACGACGGCCGGCGGCGGTTCGAGCGGGTTGATGCGGGCGATCAGGTGCCCGGACAGGCGGTACTGATTAATCAGCCGCACAGCGGCGGTCTGCACGCGGCTCTCCACGTTCAGCGTGGACAGGGGAACCGGGCGGTGTCCGTTCAAGCCGGCGGGGGCGTGGCCGTTCGCCTTGAATGTCGGCTCGCCGCCGCCGTAGTTCTCGGCCCCCATGAACAGCCAGTAGAGCGACGGCTCGACCGCCTGCGGGTCGTCCAGGAAGCGGGCGTACTCCCCTTCCAGGAATTCGACGGTGTACGGCTCGGACAAGTTCAGACCGGACATTCGCGGCGGCTCCGATGGGCACGGCGGGAGGGTACTGGCATGATAGCCCGCGAAGGGGGTGATGGGGAACGCGAGGGGTGTGGCAGGCGTGCGCGCCGAATCTTGTCGGGCGGGTCTCGCGGCCGGGGGACGCAGTGACGAATCGTATCAGCGGGAGGGTTGGCAACGAAAACGACCGGCCGCGTCGCCCCGCCGGTACCACCCAAGCGGGTCGCGGCGGGGCGGGGCGGCCGGGCCATCGCGCTGGAGATGCCCCCGGT
>JANNVG010000839.1:0-3222 GCA_031414395.1 Fimbriiglobus sp. | reverse complement strand
CGGGCGAGGTTGCGCCAGCAACCGACCCCCGCCGCAAGTCACCGACGGCGGGGGTCGCCGGCTACGCCGGCTCGCCCGCCCTACCACCACCGCCCGTTAGAAGAAGTCGATCTTGTCTTCCGCGTTCAGCGTCACCACCGCCCGCTTCCAGTCGCTCTTCTTGCCGACCTTCTGGCGGACGCGGGTCGTCTTCCCCTTCCGCACCTGGGTGCGGACGGCTTCCACCCGCACGTTGAACAGTTCCTGCACGGCGGCGGTGATCTGGTTCTTGTCGGCCATCACGTGCACCTCGAAGGTGTACGCGTTCCGCCTGGTGACGGCGTGCGTACCCTTTTCGGTCACCAGCGGGCGGATGATCACCTGGTGCGGGCGGAGGTCGAACCCGGCCTCGCCGTGGACGCACGGCTTGCGGGCTTCGAGCTTCCGCACGTACCGCTTCGGGTGTGGTCGTGTGCGAGCCATTCGTATTCACCCCGTCACTGCGTTCCGGGTTCCAGTTAGTGTCGTGCGGTTACTACTTCGCCCGCAGCGCGTCGAGCGCCGCCCGCGTGAGGAGCAACCGCCTCTGCTTGAGCACCACGAAGGCGTTGAACTCGGCCTCGGGCAGCACTTTCACGCCTTCGATGTTCCGCCCGCTCTTGTACACGTTCGCGTCCATTCCGGCGGTGCCGATGAGGACGGTGGTGTCGAACAGGGTCACGTCCTTCTCGACGTTCTGCTCGACGTTGTTCTCCACCTTCGTCACCACCTTGGTGCCCACCTTGATCGCCTTCAGCACGCCGGCCATCTCTTTCGTCTTCGGCCCGGTCATGGCGAACTCGTCGAGCACCACGCACTCGCCGTCGGCGAACTTGCTCAGCAGGGCCATGCGGGTGGCCGCGCGAACGGCCTTCTTCGGCAGGTGGTACTCGTAGTCGCGGGGCTTCGGCCCTTTGGCCGTGCCGCCGCCCACCCGCTTGTTCGTCCGCTTGGTGCCGACGCGGGCGTTGCCCGTGCCCTTCTGCCGAAACAGCTTCTTCGTGCTGCCGGCCACCTGCCCGCGGCGGAGGGTGCTGTGCGTGCCGGCACGGGCGTTCGCCCGGTACATGAGCACCACGTCGTGCAGCAGTTGGCGGTTGATCGTCCCGCCGAACTCGGCCGGGTCGATGCTCACCGTGCCCACTTCGACCCCGGCCTTGTTGACCACTTTCACGGTCATCATTCCGGTGATCTCCCGCACGAGCGGGTTGGCCCCGGCAACGGTGGGGGCGGGAACGGCGGAGCCGTTCGTGTCGGCGGCGGTCTTGGCCATCATGCTACCTCACGACTCCGCCGGCGTGTGCTCGGCGGGCAGGCCGTCCGCTTGTGCAGCGGGCGGGGCAGTGTTGTCGGCCAAGGGGGGATTGCTCACCCGCTTGTGCGGTTCGGTTTCCCGAATGCCGACGGCCCCGAGGCCCGATCTATGTTCCGTCACCAAAACGAACCCGTCGCGGGGCACTGGCTCCGCGACGGGCGGATTATTTTGATATCGCTTGCCGGCTCGCTGTCAAGCCTGCGGACTACCCTTTCGTGCCAATCACCCGGATTTTGATGTCCACACCGGGCGGCAGGCTGAGGCCCTTGTTCAGCGCCTCGATGGTTTTCGCGGTCGGCTGGAGGATGTCGATCAGTCGCTTATGGGTGCGAATCTCGAACTGCTCACGGCTCTTGCGGTCGATGTGCGGGCTGCGCAACACCGTGTACCGCTCGATGCGGGTGGGCAGGGGGATCGGCCCGTGCACTTCCGCCTGGGTGTTCTGGGCCACCTGTACGATCTCGGCCGCGGTGCGGTCGAGGATCTCGTGGTCGTAGCCTTCCATCCGGATGCGGATGCGTTCGCTCGGTTTCTTCGCCACTTGCCGCTCTCCCGGATGACGAGGCACGCCGGACAATTCGAGAAGAATCTAACATAAGCCGTTGTCGCCCCCCGTCAAGGGAGCACGCCCGAACTGTCCCCTTTCCCCCGCCCGTCGGGTATCATTCCCCCAGAGGAGGGCCGCACCATGAGCGCCGCGAACGAGCCGCTGGACGAGAAGGTGAAGCAACTGGAAGCCGAACTGGCTTCGGTGAAAGCCGAGCGGGACAGGTACAAGGAGCAGTTCCAGATGGTCGCGCACGACCTCGCCCGCAAGGAGTGGGAAGGGTTCACGCAGACTGAGTTCGACAAAGCGTTACAAAACCCGGTCTCGCTCCGCTCGCTTATCGACGAGTGGAAATCGGAGGGCAGTAATGGCTGAGCCTCCCGAGTACCGCGTCCACCTGACGGACGCCGTCCGACTTCAATTCTCCCTCCTTCAACGGCGGGCGATGCTGTTCGGGGTGAAGGACAGGGTTCTCGACGCACTGAGGAAATTGATCGCCAGTTGCGCACCAACCCGCGGGAGTGGGGAGAGGCGAGTTCCACTTTTCGTGGGATGCGGATGACGTTGCACACCGGATTTCAAGACCGCATCCGGGTGGACTACGCGGTACACGAGAGTGCGTTCGAGGTCGTGATCCGCAACATCGAACCCGAGTTCGGCCACCCCCTTCACCGCCAAGAGTAACCACCATGCGACACCTCCTCCCCGTCGTCGTGCTGCTCCTCGCCGCGACCGCGGCCGACGCGCAGCCCGTACGCAAAGGCCCGCCCATCGACCTCGTGGCCGCCCCGCCCCGCGTGCCGTTCGTCGTGACGTACCCGGTGTGGGGCGGCTACTGGGGCGGGTTCTACTCCGACTTCTATTCCCCCGGCTTCTTCCCGCCGCCGCAAGTGGTGGTCGCGCCCCAGCCGGTGCCGGCCCCGGTCGTGAACCCTGCCCGCATGGCCGAAGACGCCGACCGTGCCGCCGCCTTCGCCCCCGCCACGCTCACGCTGGAGTTGCCCGCGGTCGCCGACGTGTGGCTCGACGGTGAAAAACAAGCCAGTTCCGCCGACGCCACTCGCACGCTGAAGTCCCCCCCGCTGAAGCTCGGGGCCGAGTACACGTTCCGCATCCGCGCGCGGTGGACCGAGAGCGGCACCACCTACGAGACCACGCCGACGAGTACCGTGCGGGCGGGTGAGCGCGGCAAGCTGACCGTGTATGCTGGCACCCCCGTGAAGTAGAAGTGCGGAGTGGGGATTGCGGATTGCGGATTGTAAGACGCTCCTCGCTCCACCGGCCAGCGTTTCGATCTCCCCCGGCGACCACTCTCTTTCATTCCGCAATCCCCACTCCGCAT
>JANNVG010000838.1:0-6442 GCA_031414395.1 Fimbriiglobus sp. | reverse complement strand
CTTGGATGTGTGATACCCGCCGACCTTGCGGTCGGGGTTCGCCAAAACCCGAGCCACCGGCGGACTGACGTCTCGCCGTTCGCCTCAATTTGAAACTCGGAATGGCCGTGTCGCACCACCGGTTTCCGGTCGGCAACCTTTTGACTTGAGTACGTTTGCCGGATAGCATCTCCCTCAATTCCTCGCGGTCATTCACCTCGTCCCCGAGTCACGCCATGAAAGTCAACTGCCCCGAGTGCGACCACCGCGTCCGCGTGCCGGACGACGACGAGGACCGCCGCATCAAGTGCCCGGAGTGCGGGGAGCGCTTTCGGCCGAGCGAACAGGAGGACGACGAGGAGGAGGAACCGACCCCGCGGAAGGCGTCCCGCTCGACGGGCCGGAGCGGTCGCAGCCCGGCGAAGAAGGACAACACGAAACTGATCGTGCTGGTGGGCGTGGTCGGGGGCGTCAGCCTGTTGGTGGTCGGGGGCATCGTCGCTGTCCTGGTCTGGTCGACGAGCGCGTCGAAGGTGGCCAAGGTGCCGACGACGGCTCAACAGGCACCCGTCCGTCCGCCGACTCCGCCCGTCCAGGCCGCCCCGACCACCTCGCGGTTCCGGCCCGACGAGCCGATCCCCGATCCCAACCCTCAGCCGCCAGTCTTCCCGCCGCCGGTGGGCAACCCGACGACCCCGCCGACAAGCCCGTTCCCGCCGCGGCCGAACCCGGTGCCGCCCACCACCGCGGCACTCGACGAACTGTTCCGCGTGCCGGTGGACAACCTGCCGCCGGTCACGAAGGTGGCGGTGCTCACCCGCAAGGCCGAGGACGCCCCGCTCACGGTCCCCACCTTCCACAGCCTGATGGTGGCGAACAAGCTGGTGAAGCCGTCGGTCCAGACGAAACTGACGTTGGACGAGGTGAAGGCGGCGACGGTGTACATCAAGGTGGACGCCGGCGACCTGTCGGGCAGCGGGTCGGGGTTCTACATCGGGTCGGAGAACGGGGCGGCGCTGGTGGCCACCAACCACCACGTGATCGAAGCGGCGGCCAAGCGCCCGGCGCCGGGGGCGGCCAAGTCGAAGATCACCTGCGTGTTCCACAGCGGGGTGAGCGGCGACGAGCGGCCGACCACGGCGAAGATCGTCGGCTTCGACCCGATCGCCGACCTGGCGGTGCTGCGGCTGGACAACCCGCCCGCCAAGCTGCCCAAGCCGATCAACCCGTGGGCCACTCCCAAGCTGACCGAGACGATGGAGGTCCGCATCTTCGGCTTCCCGTTCGGCGAGCAGTTGGCCACCGCCACCACCAACCCGAACATCTCGGTGAACACGGGTACGGTGTCCAGCCTGCGGCTGAAGAAGTCCGGCGGGCTGGACACCGTGCAGATCAGCGGGGCCATCAACCCCGGCAACAGCGGCGGGCCGATCGTGGACAAGGACGGCCGGCTGGTGGGCGTGGCGGTGTCCACCATCAAGGGGTCCGGGCTGGGGTTCGCCGTGCCGGTGGACGAACTCATCGCCCTGTTGGAAGGGAAGATCCTGCTCACCGAGTTCGTGCCCATCGGCCTTGACCGCACGGCCGCCAAGTTCAAGGTGGTGGTGCCGGTGATGGACCCGCGGGCGAAGGTGCAGACGGTGTACGTGCGGTACTGGGCGGGCAAGGGGGCGAAGCCGCAGGCGGTGAAGGATGCCCAGTACGGGCACAAGGCGATCACCAACGGCCAGGACCTCGTCCTCAACCTGCCGGACGGCACCTCCTCGCTGGCGGTGGCGGTCGCCGACTTGTCCCTCCCGGCCGATGCCACGGACGTGGTGCTCCAACTCGGCACCGAGCAGGTGCCCGCGCCCGGGCAGGCCCGCGGAATGCTGTCGATCTCCGCCCCGGTGGAGTACAAGCTGGGGGTGAAAAACACCTCGACCGGGGCGGACGCCAAACCGCTGAACGAGGTGTTCCGCGACCCGGCTTCGCTGGCCGGTCAGACGGTGGTCGTCCGCGGCAAGGTGATCCGCCCGCCGGGCGGCAGCAGACTCATGAAGTACGAGCCGATCGTCGTGGCGGACGCGACGGGTCGGGCGCCGCAGGTGGTGACGTTCCTCTTCGACAACGCGGCGAGCGCCCAGTTCGACGAACTCGCCACGGACGTCCAGGGGAACGACGTGCGGCTGGTGTGCGTGGTCGGGAAGAAGGGGGCCGACGGGCTGGTGCCGGTGCGGGTGGCCCGGTGCGACTTCCTGAGCGACGAGGACGTGGTGGTGCGGACGGTGCCCGAGGCGGACACCACCGACCCGCTGGCGGCGTTCAACCGCGACACGTTCAAGTTCAACGGCAAGGCGATCACGGTGGTGGGGGCCGCCGCCCTCCAGTCGTCCGTCCCTCAGCCGGCCGACAGGTTCTCCGTCCGCTTCACCAACATGGCCTTCCCGCGGTCGGTCACGTTCACCTACGCCCCCGGGATGTTGAAGAAGGTGAGCGACCTGAAGCTGAAGCCGAACGGGTTCTACAAGGTGCGGCTGACCGGCACCGTCAAGGCCGAGAGTCCCGGCGGCATGGGCTTCGTGAGCGTGACCAAAGTGGAGATCCTCGACCCGAACGACGAGAGCGTGCAGAAGGTGATCGAGTAGAATGCCACCACTGCCGCACACCGGGAGAGGGTCCCCTCTCCCGGTGTCGCGTTTCAGGAACACCACAGCGGGGTGAGGCGGGTGACGGCCCAACAGAAGAACGGCCCCCGACGACGGCGGGTCTTGCTGATCGTGAACCGCTTCGCCCGGCAGGGGGCGACGGCACACGCCGACGCGCTCGCACAGCTCGCCACGCTCGGGTTCGAGGTGATCGACGGCAGCCCGAGTGAGGGCGAGTCCATTGCCGACCGCGTCCGCGAACTGGCCAAGTCTGTTGACGTGATCGTGATCGGCGGCGGCGACGGCACGCTGAACGCTGCTGCCGAATCGCTCGTGACGGCCCGCAAGCCGCTCGCCGTCCTGCCGCTCGGCACCGCCAACGACCTCGCCCGCACGCTGAACCTGCCGCCCGACATTCCCGCCGCGTGTCAACTCATCGCCGCCGGCCACACCCGCCGCATCGACCTCGGGCGGGTGAACGGCAAACACTTCTTCAATGCCGCCAGCGTCGGCCTGAGCGTCACCATCACCGACGGCATGTCGAAGGAGCGGAAGGCCCGGCTCGGGGTGTTCGCGTACCTCGTCTCCGCGGTGGAGGCGGTGTGGAACTGGCGGCCGTTCTGGGCGGACATCACCGTCGACGGCGTCACCCACCGGGCGAAGACGGTGCAGGTGACGGTGGGCAACGGGGTGCACTACGGCGGCGGGCTGACGGTGGCGTCCGACGCGGCCATCGACGACCAACAGTTCGACGTGCTCAGCCTGCAAGTGCGCGGCTGGTGGGAACTGCTCCTGCTCATGCCGGCGCTCCTGCGGGGCACGCTCGCCGGTACGCCGCGGGTGCGGGTGTTCCGCGGGAAGACGGTGGAACTGCGGACGCACAAGCCGAAGCGGGTGAACACCGACGGCGAACTGACCACCACCACGCCGGCGAAGTTCGACCTGGTGCCGCAGGCGATTGAGGTGTTCGCCCCGGAACCCGTGGCGAACGTCGCGCCGCCCCCGCCCGCCGCACAAGCCGCCTTCACCCCCGGCCCGCTGCGCGGCAACGGCCGGCTCGCGCTTCTCGCCGTGGGCGGGCTGGCGTGCTTCGTCGCTGTCGCCGCGTGGGTGAACGTCGGCCCGCCGGCGTTCGACGAACACGTGTTGCGAAGCCTGCGAACCGCCGACGACCCGGCCGTGCCCGTCGGCCCGCGGTGGCTGACGGTGGCCGCACACGACGTGACCGCGCTCGGCGGGTACACGGTGCTCACGCTGCTCACGCTCGCCGTGGCAGGATTCCTGGCCCTCCGCCGGCGGTGGAGGGCGGTGGCACTGGTGGTGATCGCCGCCGTCGGCGGCGGGGCGATCTGCGAGGGCCTGAAGGGGGTGTTCGCCCGCCCGCGGCCGGCCGTCGTGCCGCACCTGGTGGAAGCCCACAACGCCAGCTTCCCGAGCGGCCACTCGGGCGCGGCGGCGGCGGTCTACCTGTCGCTCGCGGTGCTGCTCGCCGGCCGCATCTCACGCCCGGCGGTGCGGGCGTACCTGATCGGGGCCGCGGTGCTGCTTACCGTGCTCGTCGGCGTCAGCCGCGTGTTCCTGGGCGTCCACTACCCCACCGACGTGCTCGGCGGGTGGGCACTCGGCGCGTCGTGGGCGATGCTCTGCGGCCTGGTGGTGCGATGGTCGCGCCGGCGAAAGTCCGAGTGAACTGCGTCACCGTTTGCCCGGTTGGCCGATCAGTTCGCGGGCCTTCACCTCGGACGCGGTCAGCCGGAACTTCTGCTGTTCCTCCACTTCCACCGTCGCGTCCGTCCCGCCGAACGACACCACCACTCCCCCGCGGACGTGGAACAGCTCCTCCGCCGCGGTCATGCGGCTGGTCGCCGCGTCGTACCGCAGGGTGCCGGCGGCCTTCACCGCCGGGAACGCACTCTCCTTGATGGTGATCGGCAGGTTGCCCGGCCCCTTCGCCGGCCGGTGCGAGATGGCGTGAGCGTAGTCGATCTTGTGCCGACCGTCCTTCTCCGGCTTCGCCGCGGTGGTGTAGTCCGTCCGCCCGAGCCAACTGCCGAGCGGCCCCCAATCGTGGGTGAAGTCGCGGGCGAACTTCATCCCCACTCCCGGCTTGTCGGGCTGGAAGAACGTCATCCCGGCGAACTCCTTCCACGCATCGGCGTCCAGGATCGACCACAACCGGAGCGTCTGTTGCTCCGCCTCGCGGCCGAGTTTCACGTTGACGGGGTCGGCCAGTCCCTTGAGCGCACTCACTTTGCCGTTCGGCCCGACGGCCAGTTCAAACTTCGCGCCTTCGGCCGCTTTCAGTGCGTCGGTCAGCGGCTGCTTCATGTCGGCGGTGGCGTCGATCAGCTTGCCCGTCTGCACCGTCTGCGTCACCGCGACGGAGCCGTCGGCGTTCACCTTCGTCACTTCGAGCTTCGACGTGAGCGTGTACTCGGCCGCTTGCGTGGTGACGAAGCCGAGCACGCCGAACGCCGAGGAGCGGACCACCGTCACCTGTTGCACGAACGTGTCGCCCTCCTTGTACTTGCCGGCCGGTTCGACCACCAGCTTGCCCACGCGGAGCAGATCGGGCACGGGTGCAGGAACCACTTGTGCGGCTGGAGGGACCACCGGCTGCATGGGCGGGGCCGGAATCATCGGCTTCGTGACAGGCTGGGTCGCTTCGGTCGGCTTCGCGGCCGTTGGCGGCGTCGGTCGGGCTGATGTGGTCGGCGTCGTTGCCGGGATTTCCGCTCGCACCTCATCGACCGAAGCCCGCGGCCACACCGCCGCCACCACCGCGACGACGGCCAGCACCACCGCGAGCGAGCCGAGCATCCACCACAGCCCCCGCGGGCGGGAGAGGGTTCGCAGGCAGTCCGGGCAGCGAACGACGGGTTCATCGGCCGTGGTGCGAATCCACCGACCACACCGGCAGCGGAACGTAGCGGACATGGCGTGTGCCCTCATGAGCGTCGTCTCATGAATGGTAACAGGCGGAAGGGCATTCCCGCCGGCCGGCGGAAGCCGATAATGCCGACACACCCCCGAGGGCGAGAAATGTCTTTCCGCGAATACTCCGTGGACGACGTTCAGCAGCGGTTGGGGCTGCGGCTTCGGGACGCGGATTTTCTCCCGGAGGTGTCGCCGTTCGTCGCGTCGGCCGAGTTCGCCGAGCGGGTGCGGTACGGGGTCGATCTGGCCACTTCCATCGACACCGAGAAGGCGAAATCCGAGTTCATCATCGCCCCTGTGTTGTTGGAGTTGCGACGGCTGACGGGAGATCGATTCAAACTGTTCTCGGGCGTCGAGTGGAACGTCGATCCGTCTCGCGGGCTGAACGGGTATTGCGACTTCATCCTCACTCGCGGGGCGAGCCAGTTGTTCGTGTCCGCCCCGTTTCTGGCCATTGCGGAGGCGAAGAACGATCACATCATCAACGGCCTGGGCCAGTGCATCGCCGGCATGTACGCGGCCACGGTCGCCAACCAGGCCGACGGACTACCGCCGGGGGTCGTGTACGGCATCGTCAGCACCGGCAACGTGTGGCGAATCCTTCGACTCACCGGCGACCTGGTGGAGATCGATACCGACACCCTGCTCGTGTCCGATCTGCCGCGGCTGATGGGCGTGCTGGAGTTCATCACCCGTCCGCCGGCGCAATAGGATGACGGCGGTGTGATGTCGAGGGTTCAGATTCACCCGCCCGCAAGGGCGGTGGCCGATTTTGCGTCGGCCGAGCGCATGGCTCGCCATGCTCCCCAGCGACCGCTGTTCCAGACCGGCTTTCGGACAGTGTCGTCCGACTTGTCCGGAGGCCTGGAACAACCTCGCGAGTCGCGGTTCCTCCGGAC
>JANNVG010000837.1:0-9258 GCA_031414395.1 Fimbriiglobus sp. | reverse complement strand
ACCCTACGCACACCACCCCATCTGCACCGCAGAACAGCCCTGACCATGACCGCCACCCGCTACTGCGTCACCGTGGACACCGAAGAAGAGTGGGACTGGGCGAGTGGCTACCCGACCTGCCCGCCGCAGGTGTCGAACATCGCCCGCCTGCCGGCGTTACAAGACATCTGCGAGCGGCACGCGGCGGCGGTGGTCTACTTCGTCAACCACGCGGTGCTGAACGACCCCGCGGCGACGGCCGTCATTCAACAACTGGCGGCCCGGCCGAACGTGGAGATCGGCCTGCACATTCACCCGTGGAACACGCCCCCGCTGGCCAACACCCCCAGCGTGCCGACGCGAGACAGCTTCCTACACAACCTGCCGTGGGACGTGGCGAAGGCGAAGCTCGACGCCACGCTCCGCGCGTTCGCCGCGGCCGGCCTGACGCCCACCAGCTTTCGCGGCGGGCGGTATTCGACCTCACCTCAAATTCAGAGCCACCTGCGGAATCGCGGCGTCCTCGCCGACGCTTCCGTGCTACCGTTCACCACCTGGGCGGACGACGGCGCGCCGGACTTCCGCGACCGCAACCCGACGCCGGTTCGTCGCGTCACGCCCGCCGGGGCGGTGTGGGAACTGCCGCTCACGTTCGGGTACACCCGCCGGCCGTTCGCCAAGTGGCACGGCCTCATGACCGCGGCCGGGAAAGGCGTGTGGAAGCCGCTGCGGGCGGTGGGCGTACTCGACCGCCTGGGGATCGTGCGGAAGGCGTGGCTGAACCTGGAGAACCCGGCCTACCCGAACCCGGCCGCGTTCGTGCCGGTGGTGGCGGCCGAAGCGTTGCCGTTCGTCTGCTTCACGCTGCACAGTTCGAGTCTGTTGCCGGGTGGCAGCCCGTACTGCCCGACGCAGGCCGATGTGGACCGCCTGTTGACTCGCACCGAACAATGCCTGACGGCGGCGACCGCGGCCGGTTGGCGGCCGGCGACCGTGACGCAGTCGGCGAACGAACTGGAAGCGGAATATGCGGCGAACGGCGCGACGTGAGTCCGCCGGTGGCTGGTTTCAGGGTGCAAAAATGCGGGACACGGGTGAAGAGGATGAAAGAAAGGATGAAGAGGATCAGACAAGACGACAGTGAATGAGGAAGGCAGGAATGCAGGAACAGACCGAGGGTACACCTCTTTTCCTCTTTTCCTGCTTTCCTGGTTTCCTCATTCACTCTGGTTCGGATCCTCTTCATCCCTGCTTTCATCCTCGTCATCCGTGTCCGTTCTGAAATTGGATTTCACAACGAATCTTCACCCCGGACTCCCCCCATGCGTGTTCTCGGCATCAGCCCGCTCGACAAAGACTCCACCGTCTCCTTCATGGAAGACGGCCGCGTGGTGTTCGCCTGCGGCGAGGAGCGGCTCAGCCGCGTCAAGTTGCAGAGCGGGTTCCCCGACCGCGCCCTGAAGATGGGGTTCGAGCGCACCGGGTGGACGCCGGAGAGCATCGACACCGTCGCCTACGCCTTCTTCGACTGGGACGAGGAAGCCCGGCTGATCGCCGCAGCCGTGGCCGAGGACGCCAAGCGGTTCGGCAAAGACGCGAGCGCGGCCAGCGCCGCCGCGTACAAGGCCGCGCTGAAGAGCGGGTACAAACTCGACCGCTCGGTTCGCATTCCCGGCCTCGACACCGACGCCGCCGAGTTCATGCCCAAGAAGGGTTGGCTGAAGAAGACGGTCAACGACTACACCGCCGGCAACACGTGGGTGGACAACCAGTCGCACAAGATGCTGTTCAAGGCGTGGGCCGACACCGCCGTCGCCGAACACAAGAAGTGGTCGGAGGAGCTGACATCAGGTCTTCAGCGGAACGGGCTGGCCGGCAAGCTGAAGCGGTTCAACCACCACGACACGCACGCCGCCAACGCCTTCTACGCCAGCGAGTACGACACCGCACTTGTGGTCACGTTCGACGGGTACGGGTCCGGCAACTGCGGGGGCATCTACGCCGCCGGACCGGACGGCCTCAAGCCGCTCGTCAAGTTCCCGTTCCCGAACTCGCTCGGCATCTTCTACGAACACGTCACCAGCGGGCTGGGGTTCAAGCCGAGCCGCCACGAGGGCAAGATCGTCGGCCTCGCCGCTTACGGCAACCCGAAGCACCTGGCCGACGTGCTGCTCGCCCGCTTCGACACCACCGACGGCGACCTCCGCATCCGCAACGGGCTGAACCACTTCTTCACCCGCGCCCTGGCCGAGAACTTCGCAAAGCGTGACGTGGCCGCCGCCTACCAGTACGTGCTCGAAGAGGTGGCCCGCCGGGTGGTGTCGTACTGGGTGCAGAAGACGGGGCTGACGAACATCGTCATGTCGGGCGGGGTGAACGCGAACGTCAAGCTGAACCAGCGGGTCCGCGAGATCCCCGGCGTGAGCGGCATCTTCATCTACCCGAACATGGGCGACGGCGGGTGCGGCACGGGCGCGGCCATGCTGGCCTTCGGGCACGGCAAGGTGCAGCGCGGCCCACTGGACAACGTGTACTACGGGCCGGACTACTCGGACGCCGACATCAAGCGGGCGCTCGACGCGGCCGACCTGCGGTACGAACGGTTCGACGACGCCGAAGACAAGATCGGCGACCTGCTGGCGAACGACAGCATCGTCGGCCGGTTCAACGGGCGGATGGAATACGGCCCGCGGTCGCTGGGCAACCGCAGCGTGCTCTACCCGGCGAAGGATCCCGAAGTGAACCAGTGGCTGAACCAGCAGCTCGGCCGCACCGAGTTCATGCCGTTCGCCCCGGCCGCGCTGATGGAAGCCGGCCCGCGGCTGTTCAAGAACCTGAGCGGGTGCGAGAAGGCGGCCGAGTTTATGACCGTCACGTTCGACTGCACGAACGAGATGAAGCGGCTCTGCCCGGCGGCCGTTCACGTGGACGGCACCGCCCGCCCGCAGTTGGTGAGCGAGAAAACCAACAAGAGCTTCCACCGCATCATCAAGGCGTATGAGGCCCGCAGCGGCATCCCGTCGGTCATCAACACCAGCTTCAACATGCACGAGGAGCCGATCATCTGCTCGCCGGAGGACGCCGTGCGTGCGTTCCTGCTGGGCAACGTGGACTACCTGGCGGCCGGGTCGTTCGTGGTGCCGCACCCGAAGCTGAGCGAGAACATGGAGAGCCGCACGAAGGAGAAGGCCGGGCGGGTGGCCGTCGGGGTGTAGGGTGCGTTTTGTAGGGCGGGTCGAGCGGGGAACGCAACCACACTGGACGGTCCCCCGCTGGTTCACCATACCCAGCCGCCGCGACGACCCGCCGTGATTTCAAACGGCGGGTCGTCGCGGCCATCAGCGGTGGCAGCGGACCTGTCACTCGGAATACTCACCGCGTTCGCCGCTCGACCCGCCCTACAAAACCCTCGGCCGCTCGCCGTCATCCGGCGTACCGCGTCGGTCCACTCCGCGCCGCGGACCCCCGATGCTCGTGGTGGGGTCTCCGCTACTTCACCCCGCCCGGCCGCATCACCTTCTTCAGGATCTTCTGCTCGAAGGCGAAGTCGCGGTGGGGGGCGGGGCCGGCCGGCGACCACTGCCGCTCGGCCGTGCCCGGCGTGGTGAGGGTGTCGAACGTGCGGTCGGCGACCGGCGCGCTGCGGAACACCGCCGGCCCGCCGAGCGGGTTCATCGGCAGGCCGACCGTCTCCAACTCCTTGTACACCTCCACCGTCACCCGGTAGCCGCCCTCGGCGCCTTCGATGCGGGCGACGGCGAAATGGCGGATCGACTGGAGTGTGGCGTTCCACCGCTCGGCCGGGTCGGGCGAGCCGGGCTTCCACGGCTGCTCGTACCCCGGGGCCACCCGCGGGAAGGTGCGGATCTCCCGCGAGTACCGCGAGCCGGGGACGATCTCGAACTCGTCGTCCAGGGCGTCGAGCAGCCGCTCGTACACGTCGTCGAAGGCGGCGCACCCCGGCCGCCCGGTCGGCTCGTCGGGCGTGCCGACGGGGTCGGCCACCCGCGGGCGGACGAGCAGCGGGTTGTCGAGCGGGGGCACCGACGCGCACCCGCCCGCCACGGCCACCAGCCCGGCCGCCAGCCCGGCCGCCAGCCAGCACGCACCCCGCACGCGGCAGTTCATTGCCATCCCCCCCGAGTGCCGCGGGTATGCCCGGTGGCGGCGGGGCGGTCAAGGCGGATCGCGGCAGAGTGCGTGCCGAAATCCGCAGGCACACCCAACTGCACCGCTCGAATCCACCTCACTCACTGGTCGAGGTTCACCACTTCGCCGCCGGACCGGGTGCCGAAGGCGAACCACGCGGCCGGGGCCACGGAGTCCCGCACGAACGACACCGACCCGTCCACGCGGGCCACGTTCACCCCGCCGGTGTGGTAGCTGCGGGCGGCCAGGTGCCCCTTGTCCAGGTCGAGACTTCGCATGCAGTCGCGGAGCGGCGAGTTGGGCGCCATGGTGTGCGTGTACATCATGGTGTTGGCGATGCTCCCGCGCCAGTACTCCAGGCCGGTCGAGTCGTTCGTCGAGAAGGTCGTCCCGTCGCACAGCGACGGCCGCGCCTCGTTCACCCCGGCGGTGGCGTCCCAGGTGGTGTTCAGCACCACGTTCACCAGCGTGTTCCGCGGGGTGACGGCCGTCAGTTGCCCGCGGCGGACCTCGGCGTACAGGGCGGTGTTGCTGGTGCCGTCGGTGAAGTCGGTGATGCGGAAGCCGACAGGCGGGCCGGCCCTCGACAGGAACGCCCCCTGCACGGCCGCGTTCGCCGACAGCGGGTCGGCCGACCCGCCGAAGTTCGGGTGGTAGTTCGTCCGCCCGTGGTTGTACGTCTGGCCGCTCGCCACCGTGGTGCGGAAGGCGGCGGCACTGTCCGACGGGCAGAGCAGGAGGGACAGGTCTTGGGTGCGGGCCGGCAGGTTGGCGGGCGTGTACGGCGACTGGTTCGTCTGCCACAGGGCGAAGCGGTTGCCCTCCTCGAAGTACGGCAGCAGGAACACCATGCCGGACAGGTAGGCCGGCGCCCGCGTGCCGCCGGACGGCAGGGCGGCGTTCGCGCTCTCGTAGTTGTGGCAGGCGAGCGCGACCTGTTTCAGGTTGTTGCTGCACTTCATCCGGGCGGCGGCCTCGCGGACCTTCTGCACGGCGGGCAACAGCAGGCCGATCAGGATGGCGATGATGGCGATGACGACCAGCAGTTCGATGAGGGTGAAAGCGGTTCGTCGGGATGAACGGGTCACGCGCGACCTCCTTTCGCAATGGGGGCGGTCGCGTCTTCACACCGTTGCAACGACCGCTGGACGACTCTACCCCACTCCCCGCCCGGACTGCCAGCCGAAGGGGGGACACCCGCGAGTTCCGGGGCGTTGCCCCCCGCCGAACCGTTACTCCCCGTCTTGCTTCTGCTGGCCGCGCTGCTTCGCCTTCCGCATCCGGCTCATGAAGTCGTCGTTGTCCTCTTCCGTCTTGGTGCTGCCGCGGGGCGGGGGGGGCGGCGGCAGCGCCCCGCCCTTCTTGTCGGCGGACGCGGCGTAGTCGTCGGCCCCGGCGGGGGCGGCGTCGTCCGGCAGGTCGCCGGTCGCCTCGAACTTCTTCGTCGCCCGCTTGGCCATGACCACGGCCGTCGCCTGCTTCCGCTTGCCGAGCTTGCTCAGCACGCCGTCCTCGTCGTCCGGCAGGTCTTCGTTCCGCCGCAGCTTCGCCCACAGCTTCCGCGCCCCGTGCCGCACCTCTTTGAACTCCAGCGAGATCCGCCGCACGCCCACGTCGAGGAACAGCAGGACGCCGGCCGCGAACACCAACCAGAACCAGAACGGCAACACCGACCGCACGACGGTCGGGCCGAGGCGGTAGAAGTCGTGCGCCCGCACCAGCGCGGCCGGGTCGTTCGGCTCGTCGAAGTATTCGCCGCCGGTCGCCTCGGCCAGCCTCTTCATGAGGGCGGTGTTCGACTCCAGGTCGATGAACTCGGGCGAGTACGGCACGGTCACGCCGGCGCGGGCGGCGAACGTGCGGCGCTTCGGCACCATCACCGGCTTGCCGTCTTTATCGACCACCGGCTTGCCGTCCTTCGTCTGCTGCACCATGACCGGCTTGCCGTTCGAGTCCAGTTCGTCGGCTTCGGCCTGCACGTTCAGGAAGTACGCGCCGGCTTCGGTGGCGTCGAATTCGGCCTCGTAGTACCCGCTCTTGTTCGGCTTGAACGTGACGGTGGGCACCTTGTCGCCGGGCAGCGGCTTGTTCGGCGTACTCACGCCGCCGCGGAGGGTCATGCCGGCGAGCGGCAGCGGGCGGCCGTTCTTGTCCTTCATCTGGTTCTCGGCGGTCACGACGACGCGCACCTTGCCGTCCACGTACCGCGTGGTGACGGCCAGCTCGCCGCTCTCCGCCTCCCGCATGGCCCAGTTGATGACGTTCTCCCAGAACTTCTGCGACAGCCCCTCGCGTGCCCACGCCCGGCCCCACCCCTTGGCGTCGTCGCGGGCGTCGGACGTGAACGCCACGCTCTTGCCCAGCCCGTACCGCCACGTGGCCAGGATGGGGAACTCCTGCTCCGGCGCCTGGGCGTCCTTCGGCCCCTCGATCCACATGTTCTGCGTGGGCGACTGCTTGTTCGTGGTGCGGACGAACCCGTACAGGCTGGGGATCTCTTTGGTGAGGCCGTCGGTGGGCGGGCCTTTCAGCCGCAGTTCGGGCTTGAACTCGCGGTCGAACAGGAAGCTCTGCGAGATCTTGCGGGTCTCTTTGATGTAAATGGCCGGCAGGTCTTTGCCCGTGGCCGGCTTGTGGAAGTTGCCGGGGTTGCCGTTGGCGTCCTTGGTGCTGTTGGCGATCAGCTTCATCTTGGTGTCTTCGTTCACCCCGTGCGTGGCCACGCCGATGGTGGTACACGTGATGCCGTTGTCGGTCATCTTCTTCAGCGCCGCCTGGTTGCTGAAGTTCGGGTCGCCGTCCGAGATGAGGATGCAGTGCTTGACGGTCAGGTTGTGCTTCGGGTCGGAGAGGGTGTCGGCGGCGGCTTGCAGGAACGGGTCGAAGTCCGGCATGTCGCCGGGGTTCATCTTGTCCACCTTGCCGTACAGCTCCTGCTTGCGGTCGCCGATCACCTCGAACGGCAGTTGCCAGTTCACCTGCCCGCCGAGGAAGCCGTAGTCCACCACCCCCACCATGTCGGAGGCGTTCAGCCGCTGGATGGCCAGCTTGGCCATCTCCTTCTGCCACTTGTTCCCGTCGGCCATCTCACTGGCGTGCATGATGAGCACCAGCCCGCCCTTGCCCATCGCCTTCTTCGCCTTGATCTCGCACTCGACCGGCAGGGCGGCTTCGATGGGCGTCTGCTGGTACCCGCCGGGGCCGAAGCTGTCCGGCCCGCCGAGCATGATGAGGCCGCACCCCTGGTCGTACACCTGCGTGCGGATCACCTCCGCCTGGTCTTCGGTGAAGTCGTCGTACGGCACGTTGGCCAGGATGAGGCAGTCGAAGTTGCTCAGGTACACGCCCAGGTCGGTCTTCCCCTTCGGCAGCGCGTCGGCCGACTTCTCCGCGCACAGAATCTTCGCCTTGGCCAGTTGGTCGAGCAGGAACTTGTGCTTGGACTTCTCGTCGGCATTGTTCTGCGACAGGAACAGTACGCGGCGGGAGCCGCGGGCGACCACGGCGGCGTCGGCCGTGTTGTTGGCGATGCGGTCGCCGATGGCCTGCCCCGGCTCGGGGATGAACTTCGCCCGGTACGTGTACGACGAGTCGGCGCGGGCCTGCTCGCGGTCGCGGAACTTGAACACGTTCAGCCCCGGCTTCAGCCGCACCCGCGCCGGGATGAGCAGCCGCCCCTGCTCGACGAACTTCTGCACCACGTCCGGGCCGTCGTCGATCTCGATGTCCACCGGCTTGTCTTCCGGCTGGTCGCCCCCCTGCCCGCCCACCCGCACCAGTTCCAGCTTGCCCGTCACCTCGCGGTTCGGGCTGGCGTTCCGCACGTTCACCCGGATGGGCAACCGGGCGCCCGTCGCGGCCACCGGCGGGGCGTCCACGGACTGCACCAGCACGTCACTCTCGTTCTTGCTGTTCGGGGCCAGGGCGATGGCGTCGATCACCACGCCGTTCTTCTTGGCCAGGTCGGCCTGCTCTTCGGCGTTGCCCAGGTTCTGGTTGCCGTCGCTCACCAGCACCACCCGCTTGCCGGTGCCCTCGGGGAACGACGCCAGGGCCAGCTTGATGGCCGCCCCGATGTCGGTGTAGTTCTCGTCCAGGGTCACGCCGGTCTCGTCGATCTTGCCCTTCAGCCCGAGCACCGGCGTGGGCGGGAAGGCCAGCTTCGGCCGCTTGCCGAACAGCAGCACGCCGAACTGGTCGCCGCGGTTCACCTTGTACCGCTCCGACACGCTCGACTCGATCAACTCCTGAATGCGCACCCAGCGTTTGTCGCGTGCCCCGGTGCCGGTCTCGTCGGCCAACTCCCGCGGCACGCTCGCCGAGCGGTCCACCACGAAGATGACCGCCATGTTCTCGCTCGGCCGCTGCACCCGCGGCTCGGCCAGCGCCAGCGCCAGCAGGGCCACCACCAGCGAGCGGGCACCAATGGCCACCCACCGCCGCACCGGCCCCAGCCCGGACAGGCTCTTGCGGCCGATGACGTACACGAGCGGGGCGAGCACCAGCAGCAGCAGCCACCACGGGGAGACGAACCGCGTGTAAATGACACTCTTGGCGGATTCGACGAGGAACTCGGCGAGCGGCCGGCCGAGCCACCCGCCGAACCCGAGGACGGCGATGAACCCGTGGATCCCCGACACGTACGGATTCCACGCGCGGAACGTGAGCACCAGCATGACCAGCCCGTACATCATGGCGAGGCCGAAGAGCATCCCCGCCCCGCCGACCGACCACTTGTCGCCACCGGCCGACAGGCTGAACTTCAGCCCGCCGAGGAACATCGACCCGAGGGCGAACGCCCCGCACCCGAGGGCGACGGTGACGAGCAGCGGCACGTGCCTCCGCCGCACGGCGGCGAGCAGGCCGCACACCGCGCCGCCGACGAGCAGCACGAGGGCCAGCCAGTGGGTGCCGAGCAGGTCGAGCAACTGGGTCATGGGAGTCACCGCGGGGGAACGCTGATTAGTGTACACGAGAATGGAACGCGCCGGCGTGCCGGCGGAACGGCGGACTCGATTTGGGCAGCGCCGTGGGTGGGGGTACTGCCGACATCCGGAGGCACCCGCCGCGGTTGGGTGTGCCACTGGAGGTCGGCAGATCGGACCCCCCACCCGGACGGCGATGCCGTCC
>JANNVG010000836.1:0-1574 GCA_031414395.1 Fimbriiglobus sp. | reverse complement strand
CCAGACTGAAGGGCTGGGAGCCGTTCTCGCAGGCCTTCAGCCTGCCGGGTGATACGATTTCCCACCCAGGGCGTTGCCCTGGGCTGAGGACTGTCAGGCCTTCGGCCTGAAGGTGGCGCGCACCCATCCGCTGTCACTCCTTTCCCGATGGCCAGTAACAAGTCCCCACAGTCTCAACGGCACATCGCAACTCACTCCCCCATTGGTGGCAGGTCGGGCAGTTTCGGCAGGGAGGCGCGGAAGCGGTCGGCTTCGTCGTCGGCGGTCGTGCGCAGGCGGAAGCGGTACGGGTCGGTGCGGGTGCCGCGGCCGGACCGCTTCACCAGCTTGCGGGCGTGGGCGGCGTGCAGCCACGTGTACAACGCGGCCGGGCTGGGCGGTGCCCACTCCTCCGGCCAGTTGGCGGCGATCTCCGCACACGTCATCGGCCCGCCGCGAGTCGTCAACACCTGCTCCACCGACGCCCAGTTCTCCGCGTACTGGCGATCACGTGGGTCGGTCACGGTGAGGAAGACGCCGGTGGAGGCGTCCCACTCGTAGGCCAGTCGCTCGGGCGTTTCCGGCCGCCGCGAGCGGGCGAAGAGGAGTCGGCGGCTGGCGTCCGACTTCAGCTTGCCGTACCGCGACAGTTCCATCAGCACGTCGGCGAACCCGAGCAGGGCACCCGACCCGCGGGCCGAACTGCCCGCCTCGGACGCCTTCTTCCGCGGGTGGTGCAACAGCAGGACGGCCGCCCCCGCGGAGGTGAGGCGGTGGAGGGGTTGAAGGCTTTCGTGCAGGGTGACGGCGTCGGACTCGGATCGTCCGGGCAGGAAGTGGGCGAGGGTGTCCACCACGAACAGGTCGGGGCGGTCGGCGGCGGCGGTGTCGATCAGGTCGGCCCACTCGTCCGGCGTCGGCCGGCCGCGGAACGGGCGGGGCATCAGTTCGACGTGCCCGCCGACGGGGTGTGAAGTCACTCGGTCCCGCCACAGGTCTTGCGATTCCTCCGAAATCACCCACGCGCGGCCGGGGCGAGTCGGGCGGTCGAGGAACGGTTGCCCGCTGCCGAGGGCGCGGAGCAGGCCGAGGAGGAGGGTTGTTTTTCCCGTCTTCCACTGGCTGGTGAGCAGGGTGATTTCGCCCGCCTTCAGGTAGCCGTGCCACAGCCAATCGGCCGCGGTGGTGGTGGGTTCGGCGGACAGGCGGTCGAGCGGAATTCGCCGTAAGTCGTTGGTGCGCATGGGATGTTCTTGGTTCGGGACATGATTCCACGGGTGGGTGGGGGGAGGTGGAAAGAACCATCACCGCACCCGCACGCTACGCGGCGGGGCGGCGGATGTGGAGGTCGGTCGGCGGGAATTCCGAAGTGCGAAGCGCCGCTACGCTCCCGGCTCGCCGTCATCTCGGGCGGAACGCCGGCACCTCGCCCACGAACTTCTGACCCACCATCCCCAGCAACTCCAGGAACGGCACCTTGCTGCCGTACCCCTCGTCGAACGTCAGCCATTCGAACGTCACCCCCTGGCCGTCGAGGCGAATCAACTGGTCCAGGGCGATCCGCCACTTCGCCCGATATCCGATCTCCTCCGGAA
>JANNVG010000835.1:0-2265 GCA_031414395.1 Fimbriiglobus sp. | reverse complement strand
CCCGTTCACGACGAGTTGAGTTCCAGGTTCCAAGTTCCAGGTTCCAGGTTGAAGACACTGGAACCGGGAACGCAGTGACCGGGTGGGAATGGAACCGCGAACGCAGTGACCGGGTGGTTCTGAACTTGGAACCTGGAACCTGGAACCTGGAACTTGGAGTTGCACCATGAGCCACGCCAGCGGAGTCCTGCAATACCAGCGTGTGGCCGACCAGGCCAAGCGGGATGACCTCATCCTGTCGCACCTGCCGTTGGTCCGTCACGTGCTCGGCCGGCTGGCCGCCGAACTGCCGCCCGGCGTGGACGTGGACAACCTGGAATCGGCCGGCGTGCTCGGGCTGGTGGAAGCGGCCGGTAAGTTCGACCCGACCCGCAACGCCCAGTTCCGCACGTTCGCGTTCTTGCGGATCCGCGGGGCGATCGTGGACGAACTGCGCCGCAACAGCCCCCTCCCGCAGCACATGCTGGAAAAGGTGTCGGCCGTGCGGAAGGCGGTACGGATGCTCGCCCCGCCGGTGACGGTCGAGGCGATTGTGGACGCGACCGGCCTGACGACCGACGAGGTGTCCGACGCCCTGAGCGCGGACCGCTTCAGCCGGATGGTGAGCTGGGAACAGACCGCCCAGCCGAACGGCCTAGGGGTGGCCCACTCCGCCGCCCCGCCGGACGCCGCGAGCGAGCGGTGGGAGGCGGTGCAGCAGTTGGCCGATGCCATCGAGGAGTTGCCCCCGCGGGAGCGCATGGCCGTCACGCTGTACTTCCGCGAGGAGATGCGGCTGAAGGAGATGCAGGTGGTGATGAAGCTGTCGCCGAGTCGGATCAGCCGGATTCTCAGCCGGGCGACGTTCGAGCTGCGAGAGAAGCTGCGGGCGAAAGGTGTGGACACCGCCAGCGTGTTCGCCGGCGCGCTGGGGTAAAGTTCCAGGTTCCAGGTTCCAGGTTCCAAGTGACAGCCGTCTCAGCGATCGTCGCTCAGCCGGGTTGCCGAGGGTGGCGGTCGGCGGGGCGTGTGAAAACTTGGAACGTGGAACTTGGAACGTGGAACTGTGAGATCGGATTGACACCACTGGTCCGGGTGGGCATAAGCCCTGGCATCCGGACCTCCTGGACGGAGGCGACACGTGACGACGACCGTGCTGACGGAATCGGGGGTGGCGTCGGTGGTGACGGCCGCCCGCGTGCGGGTGACCGAAGGCCAGGTGCGGGTCGGCGCGCCGGTGGTGCAGTTGGCCCACGGCGAGCCGAAGGTGCAGCTCGTCCGCGAGGACGGGGCGGTGCGGGCCATCGAGGTGACGTGCGGGTGCGGGGAGAAGATCCGCATCCGCTGTGATTACACGTGAAAAAGTAGGTGCCGCTTGCCGAGCGGCACTGGAACCGGGAACGCAGTGACCGGGTGGCGGGGGGAACTGATCACCCGGTCACTGCGTTCCCGGTTCTATCGTCGCCGTTCGCTCAGCGGGCGGCCCCACGGAGGGGGGAACCATGTGGTCGCACAGCCGGGCACGGGCGTTCGTCGCCGCCGTGATCGTGGGCGTGTGCGCCTCCGCCGGCTGCCTGAACCCGTACCTGAACCCGTTCCCCGCCTACCCGCCGTACCCCGGTTACGGCTACCCGCCGCCGCCGGCCGACAAATCCGCCCCGCCGCCCGTCGATAACCGAACTGCGGACTCTCTCGTCCGGGCACAGTACCAGCCGCCTTCGACCCCGCTGCCCGTGCCCCAGCCGGTGCCGCCCACACAGCCGCAGGCGATGCCGCCCCCGCGACTGCTCGGCGGCGGCCCGCACGACCGCACGACGCCGAGTCTCACCGGCGAGAAGTTCGCCCTCGGGCCACACGAGTTGCCGATTGATCGGGCGCTGGAACTGGAACGCCGGCTGAATGAGTTGGCGGACGAGAACAAACAGTTGCAGGCCCGCATCGTCCGGTTGGAAGCGAACGGCCTGTCCCGCGAGCAGGCGCTAAATGAGGCGCTGCGGGAGGTGGAGCGGGCGACCGAGTTGGTGACGAAAGCCCGCGCCGACGTGCAGGCCCTGCGGAACGAACTGATCTCCTTGCGGGAACGGGTGAAGAAGGCGGAAGACCGCGAACTGGACACGCTGAACAAGGTGATCCAGGCGCTGCAACAGTTGCTCGACGACAAGTAGGTGCCGCTGGAAGACGAGCCGCGACCCCCACGGCGCGGGGGGTTTGATGCCCCCTCCCAGGCGGTCGCGGCTCGTTCAGTCCGTCACCACCCCCCGGGGGGCTCAAGCGCCCCCAGGGGGT
>JANNVG010000834.1:0-18783 GCA_031414395.1 Fimbriiglobus sp. | reverse complement strand
GGTGGTGGAAATGACCGCTCCCTGGCGGTCGCGGCTCGTAACAACACCGAGGAGACATCGTGCTGCGCGGACCACTGAGCCAAGGGGCCTTCTGGCGGATCGGCCTGCTGATCGCCCTGTACGTCGTGCCGGTGCTGGTGTTCATGGGCGTGGGGTTGTACTACCTGAACTCGGTCGTCGGGCAGGACCTGCCGTGGGTGCCGTGGGTGTCGTGGGGCGGCATGTTCGCCTGCTTCCTGGTGGCCGCCCTGCTCGGCGCGTACTTCACCCGCAAGGGCAGCACGGCCATCTTCGGCAGCCCCACCTACGACGACCCGCTCAACTACTGGACCGACCGCGACAAGGACGCCTGGAAGGTGGTGGAAGCGCACGCCGCCACGCTCAAGCCGATTGTGATGGACGACTTGAACAACCCGAGCGCGCTCATGCCCTACGCGAAGGAGGCGGAGGTGCTGGCCCTGAAGATCTCGCACGTCTACCGGCCGGGCACCAAGAACCCGCTCGAGCACGTCACCATCCCGGAAATCCTCACCTGTGTGGAGTTGGTGACGACCGACCTGTACGCTCTGGTGGACAAGTTCGTGCCGGGCAGCAGTGCCATCACCATCGGCCACCTGCAAATGGCCCGCAAGGGGTCGGAGTATTACAAGACGGCGATGGACATCTACTGGGTGGTGTCGGCCGCCCTCAACCCGCTCAAGACGATCGTGCAGTACGCCGGCAGTCGGTTCGGCGTGCAGGCCGGCACCACGCAGATTCAGAACAACGTGCTGCACTGGTTCTTCCTGTCGTTCGTCCACCAGCTCGGCCGCTATCTCATCGAGCTGAACAGCGGGCGGTTGAAGGTGGGGGCGAAGCGGTACCGCGAGCTGATGGCCAAGCACCAGGCTCCCGGTGCCAACCCCGGCCCGCCCCCGACCGCCCCCGTGCCGCCGACCGACAACGACGACCTGGAAGGCGAAACCCGCCTGGATTTGCACCGCGTGACGGTGTCCGTCGTCGGCCCGGTGAAAGCCGGCAAGTCGAGCCTCATCAACGCCCTGTTCGGCGAGACGAAGGCGGCCGTCGCCCAGGTGCCGCTGACGGCCGCATCCACGCGGTACGACCTGGACACCGCCGGCCTGCCCCCGCTCAGCGTGATGGACACGGTCGGGTTCGGCGTGGACGGCCCGACCGACGCCGACATCGCCAACGCGATGGAGGCGTCGCGGTCGGCCGACGTGCTGGTGCTGGCGCTGCCCGCGCGGTCGGCGGCGCGGGCCCCGGAGGTGCAGTTCCTCGACCGCGTGCGGGCCGCATTCGCCGCCCAACCGCAACTGAAACTGCCGCCCGTGGTGGTCGCCCTCACGCACATCGACCAACTGACGCCGGCGATGGAGTGGAGTCCGCCCTACGACTGGAAGGCCGGCGGCAAGCTGAAGGAGAAGTCCATCCGCGAGGCGGTGGCGGCGGTGAAGGAGCTGTTCGGCTCGAAGGTGACGGAGGTGGTGCCGGTGTGCGGGATGGTCGGCAAGGAGTACGGCGTGCGAGACGCCCTCGTGCCCGAAGTGGCCCGCCACCTGGACGACGCCCGCGGGGTGGGCCTGCTGCGGGCGCTGCACCTGGAGGGACTGATCGACCACACGAAGAAGGCGTTCGGTCAGGTGATGAACGTCGGCAAGGAAGTGTGGAAGCAGGTGTTCAAGGGCAAGTAGCCGGCGAGCCGCCGAAAAGTGCTCTGCTCGCTCCGCGAGCGGAATTCGGAACCGCTCGCGGAGCGAGCAGAACACTCCAAGCACCGGCGGACTCACGTCGCGCCGTTTGCCCCAACCGGATCGACCCAATGCACCGCCGTGAATTCCTCTGGCACTCGGGCGGCGGGCTGGGCGGCATCGCCCTCGCCGCGCTTCTGGGGAACGACCGTCTGCTGGCCGACAGCCCGGCGAAGCGCTCCGACGGCGGCGTTCACCACAAGCCGAAGGCGAAGCGGGTGGTGCAACTGTTCATGGCCGGCGGGGCGAGTCACGTGGACCTCTTCGACTTCAAACCCGACCTCATCAAACATCACGGTAAGGAGGCCGACTTCGGCGAGAAGGTGGAGGCGTTTCAGAACGGCCTCGGCCCGTGGCTGAAACCACTGTGGGAGTTCAAGAAGTACGGGCAGTGCGGGAAGGAGCTGAGCGAAGTGGTCGCCCCGCTCGGCGATGTGGTCGATCAGATGGCGTTCGTTCACAACATGGTCGGCAAGACCGGCGTCCACTCGCAAGGCACGCTGTTACAGACCACCGGCTTCAACCGCCCCGGCTTCCCCGGCATGGGCAGTTGGGTGAGCTACGGGCTGGGCACATTGAATGAAAACCTGCCGTCGTTCGTGGTGCTGCCCGACCACCGCGGGCTGCCGAGCAACGGCACGAAGAACTGGGACGCGGCGTTCCTGCCCGGCCAGCACCAGGGCAGTGCCATCTTCCCCGGCAGCAAGACGCCGATTCAGGACTTGTTCCCCGACGAGAGCGCGAAGTACGTCACACCCGCCTCGGACAAGGCGACCGGCGAACTCTTGGCGGCGCTCAACACCACACATGCGAAGGGTCGCGGCGACGAACGGCTCGACGCCCGCATCCGCAGCTACGAACTGGCCGCGAAGATGCAGCTCGCCGCCCCGGACGCACTCGACATCAGCAAGGAGTCGAAGGAGACGCTGAAGCTGTACGGCCTCGACCACGGTAAAGGCACGTTCGACAAGGAGATCAACGCGGTGGAAGAGAAGGACCACTTCGGCCGCAAGTGCCTTGTCGCCCGCCGGATGCTCGAACGCGGGGTGCGGTTCGTGCAAGTGTGGAGCGGGAACGACAACGGCTTCCCCCGGCGGAACTGGGACAGCCACGAGGACGTGAAACGCGACCACGGCCCGCTGGCTTCGGGCATGGCCCGTGGGGCGGCGGCACTGATTCAAGACTTGAAGCGGACAGGGCTACTCGACGACACCATCGTGCTGTGGACGACCGAGTTCGGGCGGATGCCGAGCAGTCAGGGCGGGAAGGGCCGCGACCACAACCCGTACTGCTTCACCAACTGGCTGTGCGGCGGCGGGGTGAAGGGCGGGATCAGCGTCGGGCCGTCGGACGAGTGGGGGTACAAGCCGGCTGACCGCAAGAACCCGACCGAGGTGTACGACCTGCACGCGACCATCCTGCACCTGCTCGGCATCGACCACGAGAAGCTGACCGTTCGGCACAACGGCATCGACCGCCGGCTGACGGACGTCCACGGGCATGTGGTGAAGGAGTTGATGGCGTAACCTCGTTCCCACGCTCCGCGTGGGAACGCCTCTCTCGACGCTCCGCGTCCGGATCGTGATGGCGTAACCTCGCTCCCACGCTCCGCGTGGGAACGCCTCTCTCGACGCTCCGCATCCGGATCGTGATGGCGTAACCTCGCTCCCACGCTCCGCGTGGGAGCGCCCTCCTCGACGCTCCGCGTCGGGGCTGATGGCCGCGTAGCGGCCGACGGATCGTTCCCAGGCGGAGCGTGGGAACGAGGTTCAATCCACGAACGCGAACTCGTTCAGGTTCAGGATCGCGCGGCACGCGCTGGCCAGCCCGTGATCCTTCGCGTGCTTCGCCAGCAACTCCGCTTCCTTCGCGGTCGCAGCCCGCCCCACCGCCAGCCGGAACGCCACCGCCACCCGGCCGGCGTCGTCCGCCGCCAGCTTCTGCACCCGGTCGGCGAAGTGCTTGGCCATCGTCAGCGTCAGCTTGTTGTTCAGCAGTGCCAATGCCTGTTGCGGGGTGATCGTCTGGTTCCGCTTGTCCACGGCCAAGCTCGGATCGGCGCAGTCGAGCGCCGCCAGGAACGGCTGCTGCTTCGACCGCACCACGAACCGGTACACCGCCCGCCGGTGCGTCTTCACGTCGTCGGGGTCGCTCAGGTGGTACTGGTAGTGCGGCGAGTGCTCCGGCTTCTCGACGACGAAGTCCTGAAAACTCGGCCCGCCCATCGTCAGGTCGAGCTTGCCCGCCATCAGCAGGATCGAATCCCGCACAGCTTCGGCCTCCAGCTTCCGCCGGTTCTGCCGCCACAGGTAGCGGTTGTCCGAATCCAGCTTCTCGTTCGCCGCGTCGGGTGAACATGCCCGCTTGTAGGCGTCGCTCGTCACGATCCGCTTGTGCAGCTTCTTCATCGACCCGCCGCCGTCGCGGAACTCGGCCGTCAGCCAGTCGAGCAATTCCGGGTGCGTCGGCTTCTCGCCCATCCGTCCGAAGTCGTTCGGCGTGTCCACCAGCCCGCGGCCGAAGTGGTACTGCCACACGCGGTTGACGATGCTCCGCCACACCAGCGGGTTGTCCGCGTCCGTCAGCCACTTGGCCAGCGCCGCCCGCCGTTCGCATTCGGAGGCGGTGAGCGACACGTCGAACTTCACGGGGATGAACGACAGCGCTTCGGGTGCCACCGCCTTGCCCGGCTTGGTCACGTCGCCGCGCGGCAGCAGGTGAATCGGCCGCGGCTTCCCGCCACTCGCCCCGGTGCCGACGAAGTTGCCGCCGCCGGTGTGTACCCCACCCGCGTACACCCGCCCGGCCACAGGGAGGGAGGCGCGAGTTTTCGCCACCGCACCCAAATCGACGCTCAACCCCGCGGGACCGGCGACCGCCGCCACCGCCTCCAGTTTCTGCCGCTTCGCATCCGACTCGGCCCGCTGAGTCGTCACCTTCGGGTCGGTATCGAAACTGCGGTCGGCGCGGTCGATGGCTGCGAACACTGCTTGCAGGCCGTAATATTCCCGCTGACTGATCGGGTCGAACTTGTGGTCGTGGCACTGGGCGCAGTGGGCGGTCAGGCTGAGGAACGTGCCGACGGTGTTGCTCACGAAGTCGTCGCGGTCCAGGTGCCGGGCCACCTTGCCGTCGATCTTGCTCTCCGGCAACTCGGCGTGGCCGATCAGATCCCACGGGCCGGCACTCAGGAAGCCGAGCGCCGTCACGCCGTCTTCGGTGCCGGGAAACAGCACGTCGCCGGCGATCTGTTCCTGCACGAAGCGGGAGTACGGCTTGTCGGCGTTGAAGGCGCGGATGACGTAGTCGCGGTACGGCCAAGCGTTCGGTCGCGGCTGGTCCTTGTCGTACCCGTGCGTCTCGCCGTAATGCACGACGTCGAGCCAGTGGCGTGCCCACCGCTCGCCGTAGCGGGGTGACGCCAGCAGTTCGTCCACCAGCTTCTCGTAGGCGTCGGCGCGGATGTCTTTGGTGAAGGTGTCGATCTGCTCCGGCGTCGGCGGCAGGCCGGTGATGTCGAAGTACAGGCGGCGGATGAGCGTGCGGCGGTCGGCGGGCGGGGCGGGCGTCAGGCCTTTCGCTTTCAGTGTGGTGTTGATGAAGTGGTCGATCGCGCCAGTCGAAGCACCCCCGACCTTGCGGTCGGGGTTCGCCTTCAATGGTTGGAACGACCACCAGTCGGCTGGGTCGGGCCGCAACTTGATGGGGTCGGTGCCCCACTTCGCCCCGGCGTCGATCCACGCCTTCAGCACCGCCTTCTCGTCAGCGGTCAACGGTTTCTTCGGCGGCATCTCGTCACCGCTCACCCGCTTCCACACGTCGGCGGGGATCACCGCGGCCTTCTTGGTGATGTTCAGATCGCCCTTCAGGTCGTCCCCGCTGTGGCAGTTGGCGCACCGCTTCACCAGCAGTGGGGCGACCGCCGTGTCGAAGTCGGGCGGGGCGCCGACCGCGGGGAGTGCGAATAACAGCAAGGAGAGGAGCGAACGCATCATGGGGCACCACATCGAGGGTGTCGTTGGGTTTTGGCGAGCCGAGCGGCGTAAGCCGCCGGGTTCGGACCACACCCGGCGGCGTATGCCGCTCGGCTCGCCATGCGGCTACTCCGCGTCCTTCGCAATCGCTTTGTAGATGTCGATGGCCTTCTTGAACGTCGCCTCGGCCTCTTTGCGCTCGGCCGGTGCGATGTCTTTTTCCCGCACCTTCCACAGTTGCTCAATCACGCCGACGCACCACCGGGCACTCTCCTTCGACGCGCGGATCGGTTTGCCGTCCACGCTCACGAACACCGGGTTCGTGTGCATCTGCGGGAAGGTCCGCAGGGCCACCCACGCACTCTTCTGCACGGTCACGTCGAACGTCACCTCGTGCGGCTTCTGGTCGGCCGGCACTTCTTTCTTGTCCACCACCTGCCCGTTCACGATCAGTTCCACGGTTCGCGTCTTGCCCGGCGCTTGCCGCCCGCCGTTCGCCGTGCCGAGCGGCATGTTCGGGTCGAACGTCACCTTCGCCGTCAGCGGCAGTTTGTCCCCCGCCTTCGCCTTCACCGTGTCGCCGAGCGTGCCGCCGCCCATTTTCAGGTCGAAGCAGTGGGCGTACCCGTCGGACACATACGACCGCCCGTCGGCGATGCCCGTGCAGAACTTGGCGTAGTCGATCACGTCGATTTTCCCCAACTGCACGTACACCCGGCCCTGCCCCACGCGGCTGCCGGTGATGCACGGGAAGTCGGTCTCGCCGCTCACCTTCAGTGGGAACCCACAGTTGAGCAGGTGATACCAGCAGTTCCACTCGGGCACGCGGTCGGTGTCCATCGCACTGATGAAGTCGCACACGCCCATCGCCGTCGTCACGCACACCTCCTGCGCGCCGATGCCGTTCATCTCCGGGATGTTCAGGTTCGGCAGTTTCGTCAGTTGTCGGTCCACGCCCTGCCGCACCTCCACCTCCGTCACCTTCTTGTCGCCGTCCGCGTCGAGTTTGTCGAACGCCTCGGGCAGCGGCCACGCGCCGCCCGCCGCGTCCTCCTTCGTGATGTGCCCCTTGCCGCCCTGGTCGAGTTTCACGAACAGCCGGCGGGTGGTCTGCTCGGCGTTCACGCCCAGCCCGTTCGCCGAGTGCGCGTACCCGGTCACGGCCCCCTGCTTCTTGGCCCACGTCATGAGCGGGGTCGTCCACGTCGGCCAGCCTTTGGTTTTGGTGCCGTCCGAGCCGGGGTACGTCTGGTCTCTCAAGTTCAGCAAGTTAACGTGCCCGAGCGCCTGCGAGCCGAACCCGCTCACCTCCACGTCGTACTTGAGCACCGTCATCGCCTCGCTCCGCTCCCACGGCTTGCTGTCGAAGAACTTCCGCTGGAAGTCGTAGCACGGCCCCCACGTCAGGCAGCAGCCGACGTTCAGCCCCTCCCCCTTCACGTGCAGGTACATGTCCTCCGGCATGATGCCTTCCGTCGGTGACGTGTAGTGCGCGCACCCGGCCGCGTGGATGTGGTGGTCGCCGCTGTAGAAGCCGTAGTCGGCCGGGTGTACCCAGCGAGACAGCTTGAACTCCAACGGCGTGTCCTTCGCCACGGTGATTTTCTGCGCCACGAGCTGGTACTCCGGCCCGCGACCGTACTCGACGGTGAACTCGCCCGGCGGGAGCAGCACCGTCCCGCCGTCGGCGCGATACACCTGCTTCTGGAAGAACAGGTCGGGCCGTAGGCGCTTCGCCTGCGGCGGGTAGACGTGCCCGGCGCTGTCGGTGAAGGTGAACCGGCCCACGGTCGGTTTACCGTCGAAGTCGAGCACTTTCAACTTCACCGGGATGGCCGGCTTCACGTCGAACACCACGGACGTCTCGGCGCGGAAGCCGAGGTCTTGAGAGCCCTGCCCCACGTCGAACCCGACGGTCAGTTCACGCTTGCCCGACTCGCCGGAGTAGATGAGCAGGATGGCGTACTCGGCTTTCAGCCCGCTCAGGTCTTGCTTCATCGGCGGGGCGGTGAACAGTTCCAGTTGGGCGAACCGCTTGACCGTGTTCGGGTCGGCCTTCGGGTCTTTCTCGTTCCGCCCCTGCCCGCCGTACACGAACCCCGACTGCGGGCTGGTCACGTTCAGCCGCTTCTTCACGCTCGACTCGTTCACCACCTTCACCAGCACGGGTGTCCAGCCCGACTGTTGGAGGGCCGGCACCAGCGGCCCCTCGGCCACCTTCACCCGCGCCTCGGGATTGATGTTCACCATGAAACTGACGCGGTCGTCGAGCACCTTCTGTAGCTGCTTGGCGTCCTGCTTCTCGACGGCGGCACGGAGTGCGGTGTCGGTGTCCTTCGGCAGCGGGGCGCTGAGGAACTCGAGAGCCTTGAGCACGCGGTCCACGTTGCCGGCGAGCGGCTGGCCTTCTTCATCGACCGCGGGCGGTTTGTCCGCGGCGGGTAAGAGCGGGGCGAACGCCAGGTATACAGCGAAGGGGAGTAGGTGACGCATCGGGCAGGCTCCGTGCGGGGTGAGGTGCCGGAGATTATGGCCGAATGGCGGGGGAAAGGGAACAGTGTGGCCACAACTTCGCCCCGACACAGCGCACCCGACAATCCTGCGAATCGGCCGGAAAGTCTGAGAAACCACTCACTACTTTGGTGTTCCCCTCCGGGCGGCCACTGGATACTTGTGAGTGAAGGTTCGAGAAGATTTGGTGACGACGCCGTGTAGAATTAATCGACGGAACGCCTCCTACCCCCTGCTCGCCGTGAGCTAGGCTTTCCGACTGCCGCGGAGTTCGGAGTTTTCGGCCCACCCTTCCCCGGTGGCCGTTGCTCGTTTCTTCTCATCCTGTTCTACTGAGGTCGTCCGAATGCGTCTCTCTCCCCGTGATCGGCGTGGGTTCACGCTGATCGAACTGCTGGTGGTGATCGCCATCATCGCCATCCTCATCGGCCTGCTGCTGCCGGCCGTGCAGAAGGTGCGCGAAGCCGCCGCCCGCATGAGCTGCTCCAACAACCTGAAACAGATGGGCATCGCCGTCCAGACCTTCCACGACGCGTACCAGAAGTACCCGGTGGGTGAGTTCAACGACGACAACGCCAACTGGGGCTGGGGCGTCGCCGTCCTGCCGTACATCGAGCAGGACAACGTGTACCGCCTGCTGCTGGCCGACACGACGAACTTCATGATCTTCCTCCCCGGCGGCGGGCCGAACCAGGCGGCCAACCTGGTGGGCACGAACGCGGACGCCAACAACACGGCCGGGCGGTGCAACTTGAACGCCGGCGGCGGCATGGCCCGGACGGTGATCAAGACGTTCATCTGCCCGAGCGACGTGTGGCCGAACAACACGACGGCCGGGTACGGCAAGACCAACTACCTCGCCTGCATGGGCTCGGACCAAACCCCGACGGCGCTCGGCGGTGGGGGCAACTGGGCCAACTGGACGAACCCGAACGGCGGCCAACAGACCGGCGTTCTGACTCAGGCGAACAGTAACACCAACACCTGGGTGACGAACATCGCCGGCATGACCGACGGCACCAGCAACACGGTCATCTTCGGTGAAGCCGCCGGCAACCCCCGCAGCGTGATGTACGGGTCGAACGCCACGAACACCTTCCCGATTTGGGCGGGCGGCAACCCGAGCAACGCCGGCCAAGGCCGGCAGCACAACTACTTCCGGGTGATGGACGCCAACTACCTGCTGAACTCGACGAACACGTCGGCCGACACGGGCGGCGGCGGTCTGTACCAGGACCGCGCCTTCAACAGCGCGCACACCGGCGGCGGCATGTTCGCGCTGGGCGACGGGTCGGTCAAGTTCATCACCAGCAGCATCGACCCGGCCACCTACCGGGCGGCGGGCACTCGCGCCGGCGGCGAAGCCCTGAACCTGCCGTAAGCCGACCCCGGCAACCTCCGAACCCCACCCCCGCCCGTCGGGGGGTGGGGTTTTTCCCGTCCACCACTCCCAGGATCACACTCCCATGTGTCGCACTCGCTCCCTCTTCGCTGGTATTGCCCTCCTCACTCTCGTCGGTTGCGGCGGCGGGTCGGGTGGGGTGTCGGTCGAAGGCACCGTCACCAAAGGCGGGTCGCCCATCACCTTCGGCGATAGCGAGGGGATGACCATCACCCTCACCAATGGGGCTGACACGTTCACGGCCAACGTGGACGAGAAGGGCGCCTTCTCGGTTCAGAAGCCGGCCGGCGGCGGCATTCCGGCCGGCAAGTACAAGGTGAAGTACGTCCACTTCCAGAACGCCTCGCCGTACTCGAAGGCGACGCCGTTCAAGAAGGAGAAGCAGTTGCCGGACGAGTGGGACGTGGGAGCGATGGGGGGCAAGTTCACCATCGCCGTTGAAGGCAAGTGAGCCACCCGCGTTTTGCGTCGCGGTCGTCGCTCAACGCCCGCGGCGGTTCCAGTCACGGCCGACTATTCGATTCAACCCGCACGACCGCGCCAGCCGATACCACCACCGACAGGGATGTCGCGCACCGGCACGGACGCCGGTTTCGTCTGTTCGTACCCGGAGCGGACCATGTTCCGGCGGTGGGCCATTGCGGGTGTGATCGCGTGCGGCGGGGGGGCGTTCGCCCAGCCGTGGCCGGCGGTGCCCGCCGCGAAAGCCGACGCCGACACGGTGTATGTGATGCGGACGGCCGGGCAGAGCGACCGCATGGTGAAGGTGGTGCGGGCGGCCGACCCGTCCGACCCGTCGTCGCTGGCGGAGGTGATGGACACGGCGACCAAGAAGACGTTCGTGATCCCCGGCAAGGTGCTGACGAAGCTGCCGAAAGCGGGAACACCGCGTGCCGAGCTGCCCGCCCCGGTCGAAACGCCTCCGCCGCCGGCAGTCGCTCCAGTCGAACCGCCGCCGGTGGCATCGGCGCCACCCGTGTTGACAAACCCGCTGCCGAAAATTCAACTGTCGCCGGTCACGCCGAAAGCGGCTGCTCCGGTCGAAGCGCCGCCCAACACGCTCAAGCCGGTGGCGGCGGAGACGGTCGCCACGGTTCCGCCGCCCGCCGTTCTCGCAGCTCCGAAACCGACCGAACTGCCGACGGTGGCGTCGCCGGTGCCGACACTCACGACGCCCAGCCCGCCGACGGTGAACGACCCGTGGCGGGCGACCGGCGAGGCGAGGGCGTTCGCTCCTACACCGCCCCCGCCAGTCGCCGGCCCCCGCCTGACGCCCGTTCCCACCTGGCGGGCCACCCCCAAACCGTTCCCGCCGGGTGTCAACGACCCGTGGCGACCGACCGGCGGGTGAGTGAACCCGGCGGCTCACGCCGCTCGGCTCGCCTGATGGCACTACAGGCTGTGCCACGGCCCCTGCTCTTCGTGGATCACCTTTTCGCCCACCTGCACCGTGTACATCGGCTTCTGGAACCACGCCATTTTCAGCGTCGCGGTGACGGGCAGACTCCGCTCGGGTGTCACCTTCAACCGCCCGCGGAGGGTGTGCGTGGTCATGTCGAGCGCGGACACCGCCCGCTGATCGACGCACACCGACCCGACGTACAGCCGCAGTTGCACCGCCTTCATCCCGCTCGCATACGCCGCGATCAGCACGATTTCTTTGCCGTCGAACTTCGACACCACTTCGCGGGACAGGGCCATCGCAGCACCGGGGGTCGGGGGACGTGCTTCCCATACACATGCCCCACTGCCGTGTGACGGGCCGGTCAACATTTTCTTGCCCGTCGCCCGTATATTGACACTGCTGCCGACACCCCGTTTCCCCATCCGGTGCGTCTCATGCCCCTGCTGCCGGTCGTGGCCCTCGCCGCCTTCGCCCTCGCCGCCCCCGTTCCGGTCGTGAACGCCACCGGCACCGACTGGCCCACCTTCCGCGGGCCGAACCACTCCGGCGTGTCGGCCGAGAAGGGCCTGCTCGACACGTGGCCGGCCGACGGCCCGAAGTTGCTGTGGAAGAAGGCCGACGCGACCGACATCGGCGTCGGGTACGGCAGCCCGGCGGTGGTCGGAGGAAAGGTCTACCTCTTCGGCTCGGACAGCGCCAAGCAGACCGGCACCGAGTTCGTCACCTGCCTGACCGCGGACGACGGCAAACAGGTGTGGCAGGCCAAACTGGAAACGACCGCCGGCCGCTACTCCGACGGCTGGGGCGGCGGGCCGCGGTGTTCGCCGACGGTCGCCGACGGCCTGGTGTTCGTGCTCGGGGCGACCGGCGACCTGGTGGCCCTGACCGCCGACAAGGGCGACGTGAAGTGGACGAAGAACCTGGTGAAGGACTTCGGCGGGGGCATCCCGACTTGGGGGTACAGCGAGAGCGTGACGGTGGACGGCGACCACCTGATCTGCACGCCCGGCGGCAAGGGGGGGATGGTCGCGCTCAAGACGGCGAGCGGCGAAGTGGTGTGGCAGTGCAAGGAGTTGACGGACGCGGCCGGGTACTCGTCGGTGGTCGTCGCCGACGTGGGCGGGGTGAGGCAGTACGTCACGCAGACGATGAAGTCCGGCGTGGGCGTGCGGGCGAAGGACGGCAAGCTGCTGTGGCAGGCGGGCGAGATCGGCCGCCGCACGGCCGTCATTCCGACGCCGGTGGTGGACGCCGACGGGCACGTGTTCTTCACCGCCGGGTACGGGGCCGGGTGCGAGTGTTTCAAGCTGAGCACGGACGGCGACGGCACGAAGGCCGACCCGGTGTACACCAAGAACAAGGACGTGGCCACCCAGCACGGCGGGGTGGTGAAGGTCGGCGAGCACATCTACGGCCACTCGGACAGCAGCGGGTGGGTCTGCTTCGACTTCAAGAAGGGTGATCTGGTGTGGAAGGACAAGGGCGTGGGCAAGGGGTCCGTCACGGCGGTCGGCGACAGCCTGTTCTGCTACAGCGAGCAGAGCGGCAAACTGGCCCGCGTGAAGGCGACCGACAAGGGGTACGAGGAACTCGGCTCGTTCACCATCCCCACGACCAGCAAGCTCCGCCCGAACTCGGGCAAGGTCTGGGCGCACCCGGTGGTGAGCGGCGGCAAGCTGTACCTGCGGGACTACGAACTGCTGTACGTGTACGAAGTCGGCGGGAAGAAGTGAGCATCCAGGCGAGCGGCGCGACGTGAGTCCGCCGGTGTGGTTCAGAACCGGCGCACACACGTCGCGCCGTTCGCCAAGTCCGTGTAAGCCCCCGCCGGCCGGCGGGTATCGACCCGGCAAGGGCTGGGTCGCGGCTTTCCCGACGGGAGCGACGTCGTGAACGAACTCCCCGACCGCGCCGCGATTCGCCGCAAGCAACTGCGGAAGCTCCGCGGGGTACTCGCGGCCGTCGCCACCGGCAACCCGTTCTACGCCCGCAAGTTCGCCGCCGCCGGATTCGTCCCCCTGACTGTTCGCACCTGGGACGACTACCGCCGCCTGCCGTTCACTATGAAATCCGAACTGGCCGCCGACCAGCAAGCCCAACCGCCCTACGGCACCAACCACAGCGAGCCGATTCACGCCTACACCCGGTTGCACCAGACTTCCGGGACCGGCACCGGCCAGCCGCTCCGCTGGCTCGACACCGACACCAACTGGCGGTGGCTGATCGCCTGCTGGCGGCGGACCTTCCGCCTGATGGGGCTGACCCGTGCCCCACTCGCTCCGCGAGTGGAACAGACCCGGCAGCACGCCTTCTTCGCCTTCTCCTACGGCCCGTTCCTCGGCTTCTGGACGGCGTTCGAGGCGGCGGCTCAGGTGGGAATGCTCACCCTTCCCGGCGGCGGTATGACCACCACCGCCCGGTTGAAGTTCCTACTCGCCCACAAGGCCACGGTGCTGTTCTGCACCCCCACTTATGCCCTGCACTTGTGCGACGTGGCCTCCGCTGAGAGGATCGACCTGACGGCATCGGACGTGCGGGCGGTGGTGGTGGCCGGCGAACCGGGCGGGAACATTCCGGCGACGCGGCGGAAGATCGAAACCGCGTTCGGGGCCAGGGTGTTCGACCACTACGGCCTGACCGAAGTCGGCCCGGTGGCGTGCGAGAGTGCCGACAACCCCGGCGGGCTGTTTGTCCTCGAAGACCACTTCATCCCCGAAGTGCTCGAACCGGGCACCGACCGCGAGGTGAGTGTCGGTGAAGTCGGCGAGTTGGTGCTGACGAACCTCGGCCGGCCCGACTCGCCCGTCATCCGCTACCGCACCGGCGACCTCGTGCGGGTCGGCACCCCGGCGACCCCGGCGAACGGCTGGCTGTACCTGGACGGCGGGATCATCGGCCGGGCGGACGACATGATTCACGTCCGCGGCAACAATCTGTATCCTTCGGCTATCGAGGCCGTCGTCCGCCGCTTCCCGGAAGTGGTCGAATTCCGGCTGGTCGTGGACGACTCCGGCCCGCTCGCCGACCTGCGGCTGGAAGTCGAGCCGTCCCCCGCCGCCGACGGGAAGAGGCTGTGCGACGCCATCGGCCGGGCCATCCGCGACGAACTGTTGTTCCGCACGGAGGTCGTGGCCATGCCGCCGGGCAGTCTGCCGCGATTCGAGATGAAGGCGAGGCGACTGGTGCGCGTGAACCCACACACCCAGCAGTCCCAGGGCATCGCCCTGGGACCGAGAACGCGAACAATACGATGACTCCCGCCCCCGTCCCCACGGCGAGGAACGCCCGATGACGACGCGACTTTCCGGCTTGCTATTTGCCACTTGCTCCTTGCTACTTCCGACCCTGACGCCGCAGGCGAAAGGGGCGGACTGGCTGCACTGGCGCGGCCCCGAGCAGAACGGCGTCAGCCGCGAGACCGGCCTGCCCGACTCGTTCAGCCTGGACAAGGGGGCCGAAGAGAACCTGCTGTGGAAGAAGGAGTACAGCGGGCGTTCGGCCCCGCTCGTCATGGCCGGCAACCTGTACGCCATCAGCGGGTACGACGCGAGCAAAACGACCGAGGGCGAGCGGGTGTTCTGCCTGGACGCCGAGACGGGTGAGAAGAAGTGGGAGACGAAGTTCGGCGTGTTCCACACCGACATCGTGTCCAGCCGGCTGGGGTGGACCACCCTCGCCGCCGACCCGAAGAGCAAAGTCATCTTCACCCACACCACCGCCGGCACGCTGGCCGCACTCGACGCCGACTCGGGCAAGATCGTGTGGCAGCGGCAACTGACCGAAGAGTTCGGCCGCGTGACCGGGTACGGCGGGCGGATCTCGTCGCCCGTGTTCGACGCCGGCAGCGGGCTGGTGGTGGTCGGGTTCGTGAACGGCAGTTGGGGCGACCAGGGCCGCGGGGGCAGCCGGTTCGCCGCGTTCGACGGCAAGACGGGCGAAGTCGTGTGGTGGCAAGAGGTGACGACCGTCGCCCGCCCGCTGCAAGGGACGTATTACTCGAATCCGGTGATCGCCGTTATCGCCGGGCAGCGGCTGCTCATCAGCGGCGGGGCCGACGGCGGCATCCATGCCATGAAAATCCGCACCGGCGAGCTGGTGTGGAGCTACGTGTTCAGTGCGAAAGTGGTGAACCCGTCGCCGGTCGTGGACGGCAACTTCGTGTACTGCGCCCACGGCGAACCGAACATCGAGGGCGGCCCCGAGGGGCGGGTCATCTGCCTGGACGCGAGCAAGGTCGAGAGCAAGAAGCCGAAGCTGGTGTGGGAGTACAAAGGCAAGCGGTGCGGGCTGGCCAGCCCCGCCCTGGCCGACGGCAAGCTGTACGTGCCCGAAGACGGCGGCGTGCTCCTGTGCTTCAACGCGGCCGACGGCAAGAAGCCCCTGTGGGAGTACGACTACGGCAACACCGCCCGCGGGTCGCCACTCGTCGCCGGCGGAAAGCTGTACATCTTCGACGTGAACGGCAAGTTCACCGTCCTCGGCAAGCTGGGGAACAAGAAGCCGGGTGACGACGACGTGACCGAACACGACTTCAAGTTCTCCGACCCGAAGAAGAGCGGGTTCGTCGAGACGCACGCCACGCCCATCGCGGTGAACGGCAAGCTGTACTTCCAGACGGCCGAGTTCCTGTACTGCGTCGGCAAGAAGGGGGCGAAGGCGAGTGAGCCGAAGTACACGCCGCTGCCCGAAGAGACCGCGTTCGACCCGAAGGCGAAGCCGACGGCGGTGATGATCTTCCCGGCGGATGCGGCGACCAAGCCCGGCGCCGAAGTGAAATTCAGCGTGAAGTACGTGGACGCGAACGGCCGCGAGTTGCCCGCCCCGGCCGACGCCAAACCGGAATGGGTGCTGGCGTTGCCCCCGAAGACGCCGGCCGGGTTGCAGCCGCCCGCCCTCGTGGGTGAGGTGAAAGAGGGCACCGTGAAGTTGGGTGCGAACCCCGGTCAGCAGGGGTACGTCGACGTCAAAGTCGGTGACCTGACCGCCCGTGCCCGCGTGCGGGTGATGCCGCAACTGCCCATCAAGCAAGACTTCGAGAAGGTGCCACTCGGCGCGACCCCCGGCGGGTGGGTGAACACGCAGGGCAAATACGTCGTCGAGGAAGTGGACATCGGCGGGAAGAAAGAGAAGGTGCTGAGCAAGATCAACAACGACTCCCGCCCGCCACTCGCCCGCGCGAACGCCTACATGACCACCCCGACCGCCGGCAACTATACCGTCCAATCCGACGTGTACGCCGGCGAGGTGGGAGGCAAGCTGCCCGACATGGGCGTCATCGCCAGTCGCGCCCTGCTGGTGCTGGAAGGGAAGACGACGGACGACAAGCGGAGCGTCACCATCGTGACGTGGGAGGCCCGCAACCGCATCCGCAAAGAGGTGGAGTTCACCTGGAAGAAAGACACGTGGTACACGATGAAGTTCACCACCGAGACAGCCAACGGCAAGGGCACGCTCAAGGGCAAGGTGTGGGAGCGGGGCCAGCCGGAGCCGAAGGAGTGGACGATCAGCGTGGACGACCCGAACCCGAACACCGAAGGGGCCGCCGCCCTGTACGGGTACGTGTCGAACATCACCGGCGTGCCCGGCTCGCCCATCTACTACGACAACGTGAGCGTGACGCCGAACGCGAAATAGGTGAACGCCTGACGGTCATGTGCTCTGCTCGCTCCGCGAGCGGTCATTCAGAACCCGCTCGCGGAGCGAGCAGAGCACTCCAAACCACCACCCCCGAGGACTCCCTCATGCTCTGTTGCCCGAACACCCGCCGCGCGCTCGCCGGCGGGCTTTCCGTCGCCGCGATCCTCCTCGCCGCGGTCGTCCTCTTCACCACCCGCGGCACCGCCGACGAGCCGAAGGTGAAGGCCGAGGTGCCGGCCAAAGTGGACGCGCCGAAGGCCGACGCCCCGAAGGGCGGCAAGTCGGACCTCACCTGCTTTGGGGGCGACCCCGCCCGCAACATGGTGAACCTGACCGACAAGGGCATCCCGTACGCCCTCGGCGAGGGCGAAGAGTTCAAGCTGAACGAGAAGCTGCTCAAGTGGAAGGCCGTTCTGGGTAGCCGCGCGTACGGCGGCCCGATCATCGCCAACGGCAAGGTGTTCGTCGGCACCAACAACGGCCAGCCGCGGAACGCACGCGACCAGAAGAAGACGGGCGACGACGTGGAGCCGTTCGACAAGGGCGTGCTCATGTGCTTCGACGAGAAGACGGGCGACTTCCTGTGGCAGGCGGTGAACGACAAGCTGCCGTCCGGGCAGGTGAACGACTGGCCGCTGGAGGGCGTGTGTGCCGCCCCGCTGGTCGACGGCAACCGCGTGTACCTGACCACCAACCGCTGCACCGTGCAGTGCCTGGACATCAACGGCGGGCAGGACGGCTTCCAGGGCAAGCCGCTCAAGTTCATCGACCCGGCCACCAAGAAGGAGCGGGTTCACGACGCCAAGACGGACGCCGACGTGATCTGGGAACTGGACATGATGACCACCCTGGGCGTGTTCCCGCACAACATGACGGCCGCCAGCCCGATGCTGGTGGGCGACATCCTGTTCTGCACCACCGCCAACGGGGTGGACGAGAACCACGTGAACATCCCGGCCCCGAACGCCCCCAGCTTCATCGCCGTGGACAAGACGACGGGCAAGGTGCTGTGGAAGCGGAGCGACCCCGGCAAGAACATCATGCACGGCCAGTGGGCGAACCCGGCCTACGCCGAAGTGGACAAGACGAAGATGGTCATCTTCCCCGGCGGCGACGGGTGGGTGTACGCCTTCACCCCGGAGAAAGGCGAGCTGGTGTGGAAGTTCGACGCCAACCCGAAGGACACCACCTACGAACTGGGCGGGGCGGGCACCAAGTCCGACTTCATCGGCACCCCGGTGATCCACGACGGCATGTGCTACATCGGCACCGGCCAGGACCCGGAACACTTCACCGGCGTCGCCCACTTCTACGCCATCGACCTGAAGAAGGCCGTGGCCAACGCCGCCAAGGGCAAGACGAAGGACGTGTCGCCGGAGCTGGTGGACAAGGTGTCGAAGAACGAGGAGGGCAAAGAGGTGTACACCGGCAAGCCGAACCCGGACTCGGCCGTGGGGTGGCGCTACGGGGCGAAGGACGACCGCAAGTTCGTCTTCCGCGACTACCAGTTCGGCCGCACCATGAGCACCGCCTGCCTGGTCGATGGCGTGTGCTACATCGCCGAACTGAACGGCATCATCCACGCCCTGGACGCCAAGACGGGCAAGAAGTTCTGGAGCTACGACACCAAGAGCCAGATCTGGGGGTCGGCGTACTACGTGGACGGCAAAGTGTTCCTGGGGTGCGAGAACGGCGAGCTGTTCGTGTTCAAGCACGTGCCGGCCAAAGACTTCGTCGCCGGCACCTCCAAACTGATCGACGACCTGGACAACCCGACGGCCACCGACCAGAAGTCGTTCACCAACCAGTACAAGCAGAAGCGGAAGGCGGTCGAGGCCGAGTTCCTGCTCGGCAGGGCCGACTGCGGCGCGCCCATCCGCAGCACGCCGGTGGTGGCCAACGGGGTGCTGTACGTGATGACCGAGAACACCCTGTTCGCCATCGGGAAGAAGTGACCGACCCCGCCCGACGAGCCGCGACCGCCAGGGAGCGGGGGCAAAAGCCCGACCCCGCCCGACGAGCCGCGACCGCCAGGGAGCGGGGGCAAAAGCCCGACCCCGCCCGACGAGCCGCGACCGCCAGGGAGCGGGGTCAAAAGCCCGC
>JANNVG010000833.1:0-11402 GCA_031414395.1 Fimbriiglobus sp. | reverse complement strand
GCGCTGTTCAGCCGGATCAATAACGGGCTGCTCACCCGAAGTCCCCTGGTGAACCACCCCTCCGAATGACCGACCACGGGCGGGGTGAGCCATTTCACCCCGCCGCGTTCGTCTTCCGATACCGGAACCATGTGTCCACCTGCTCGAAGCCGTGCGCCCGACCGCGCAAACGCACTACGCCACGCTCCGAGGTCCGTGTGCCACGATCCCACCACAACGACAGCCCCAACTCGCCCGCCCGTCGATTCCGCTCGCGTCACTTCACCTTGCCGGTGCGGAACACCAGCAGGTACGCCAGCGACGGGTTGCCGGCGGCGTCTTTGAAGTTGGTGAACTTGTCCACGTTCAGCCACACGGCGTAGGTGGTCACGGGTTCCAGCTTCACCGCCAGCGTGCAGGTCTTCTTGTCCTTGCTGAAGGTCGGCTTGTTCTCCCCGATCGGCAGCGTCGCCCCGCGGCCGGTGTCCGTCGCCCACGTCCAACTCGTGTCGTTCATCTCCTTGCTGAACGTCACGCTCACCTCCTTCAGCCCCGGATCGACCGCCTCGTCGCCGGCCGCCGGCACCGTCTTCACCACCACCGGCGGGGCGTCGGCCACCTTCTTGTCCCCGCCCTCCGGCTTGTCGGCGAGCTTGGCGTTCACCTTCTCCGCCGGCGGCTTCGCGGCCGGGTCATTCCCATCCCCCGCGGCGACGGCGACGGTCGCGCCCAGCCCGCACGCGAACAACCCCGCCACCGCCCAGGCGATCAGTTTTCGTTTCGTGGTCATGGCTCGGATCACTCCTTCGGAAAGGGTTTGAACGTTTTCAGGCGACACCGCCCCGGCTCGCGCGTCGGGGGAAATCGTCGGCGGGTGATGGATAACGTAGGGAGTCCGGCGGCGCGGGATTTGCCGGTGCACTCCCACCTGCCGCGTTCGGCGGGACACCTCACTCCCGGAGATTCACCCGTGACCCGTCTTCTCTCCCTGTCCGCGGCGGTGGCCGCGCTCTGTCTGCTCGCGCCGCCGGCCGTCGCCGCCGACCACGACAAGCACTTCACCGAGTGCGCCAAGGCGTGCGACGACTGCGCCCGCGTGTGCGAGGCGTGCGGAGCGCACTGTGCCAAGATGGTGGCCGACGGCAAGAAGGACCACCTGACCACGCTGCGGACGTGCCAGGACTGCGCGACCGTGTGCTCGGCGGCGTCGGCGGTGGTCGCCCGCCAGGGGCCGTTCAGCAAGCTGATGTGTGCCGCCTGCGCCGACGCCTGCAAGCTGTGCGGCGACGAGTGCGAGAAGATGAAGGACGACAAGATGATGAAGGAGTGTGCCGACGAGTGCCGCAAGTGCGAGAAGGCGTGCCGCGAGATGCTCAAGCACGCCGCCTCCAAGTGAGCGAGAGCCGCGTCGCACACCTCCCCCAGTCCGTTCGGGCTGGGGTTCGGCTTCGATGTCACTTCCGCTTCACCACCGTCACCTTGCTGAACGCGGAGTCGGCCGGCAGGGCGTCCAGCTTCTCGCCCACGGTCCACTTCTTCTCCGTCGCCACCGCCACCACCGCGAACCACTCGCCCGACCCCACCTCCTCGTTCCCGTACTGCCCGTCGGCCGAGATCGCCTCGCCGTCCTTCGTCACCTCGCCTTGCGCCCACCAGTCCTTGCCGCCATCGCCCTTCTTGCCGAGCGGACAGATGAGGAAGTACACGTTCCGCTTCTCGCCCTTCGTCGTCTTCCCTTTGAAGCTGCCTTGCAGGTCCACCTCGTGCGGCTTGTCGTCCTTCTTCGGCGGGGCCAAGTCTTCCTTCTTCGGCGCCTTCTGATCGAGCAGCCCGACGTCCACGTCGGCGGCCAGCGCGGTGCCGACCGTGAACGCGGCCACGAGCAGGGAGAGTGTCGTTCGCACGGAGGAGTCCTCGAAGTGAGATGGGCATAGGTGTTGTATTCCGGGTGACTGAGCCGCCCCGAAGTGCCGACCCTGATCATCGGGTCTTCGGGGGTGTGCGGTGGCGCGTCCCAGGAGTGGCGGAACGTCACCCCTGGCGACTACACGTTGTCCCTTCGAGACTTCACTGACGGTCGGCGCGTCAGTCAAGGGTCCGTCGTGTACAATCCCGGCATGGCCAAGAAAGCCCGCAAGCGACCCCCGAAGCCCGAACCGTTCCGCTGGCGGCGGCTGCTCCGCCTGCTGCCGGCGGTGGCGGTCGTGGGCGGGCTGTTCATCGGGCTGCACTGGCTGACGCAACAAGCTGGTGCGAGCGTGGCCGCGAAAGAGCGGTACGCCGTCAAGGTCGCCGACCTCCGCGTGAACACTCCGCCGAACACCGATTCGGCCAAGTTCCTCACCGAAGTGCGGCTGCTCGGCGGCCTGCCCGAGACGGTGCAGTCGGTCGATTCGGCAACGCCCGCACAGCTGACCGACGCCTTTCGCAAGCACCCGTGGGTGGAAGACGCGACCGCCATTACGACCGAACCCGACGGCGGGGTGCGGGTGGAGCTGCGGTTCCGCTCGCCCGTGCTGGCGGTGCGGTGGAATGTGGCCGGCGTGATCCGCACGCGGGCCGTGACCGCAAGCGGCGTATTGCTGCCGACCGGCGTGGACACGGTGAACCTTCCGGTGCTGACGACAGAACGCACGATCCAGACCGCCGCCGACGGGCAGCCGTGGCCCGAGCCGGACGTGAAGCGGGCGGCGGAACTGGTGACGCGGCACCCGTGCAAGACGGTGGACCGCACCCGCACCGGCTGGCGACTGACGGATGGGGCGGACAAAGCGTTGGTGATTGATGCGCCATGACGAGTTCGTGGCGAGCCGGGCGGCGTGAGCCGCCGGGTTCTTGACCCCACACGGTCGCTCACGCTCCCGGCTCGTCACGAACAGATCCATGCTCCTCGCCTACAACACGAACGGCTTCGCCCACCACGCCCTGCCGGACGCCCTCGACCTGCTGACCGCCCGCGGCTACCGCGGGGTGCAGATCACCCTTGACGTACACCACCTGAACCCGTTCGAGCCGAACCTGGGCGAACGACTCCACCGCACCCGCGAACACCTCGCCCGGTTGAACCTGCGGTGCGTCATCGAAACGGGTTCACGCTTCCTGCTCGACCGCGAACGCAAACACCAGCCCACACTCCTGTCCCTCGACCCGACCGGCCGCCGACGGTTCCTCGAAACGTCCGTCGGCATCGCGCAGGCATTGCACGCCGACGCCGTCAGCTTCTGGTCTGGCACGCCGACGGACGACGCCCCGCCGTCGGCCCACATGACCAAGCTGGTGGACGAGTGCAAGCGGTTGGCCGACTACGCCGGTGCCCGCAACGTGCGGCTGGCGTTCGAGCCGGAGCCGGGCATGTTCATCGACACCATGGACAAGTTCGCCGAACTGCACGCCCGCGTCTTCCACCCGCACTTCGGCCTGACGCTCGACGTGGGGCACCTGGTGTGCCTGGGCGAGGTGCCGGTCAGCGACCACATCACGCGGTGGAAGGACTGGCTGTGGAACGTCCACATCGAGGACATGCGGGCGGGGGTTCACGACCACCTGATGTTCGGCGAGGGGGAGGTGGACTTCGCCGACGTGTTCGCCGGCCTGCGGGCGGTGAAGTACGCCGGACTCGTCGGCGTCGAACTCAGCCGCCACAGCCACGACGCCGTCCGAACGGCGGAAAAGGCGATGGGGTTTCTGAAGTCGCAGACGGGCTGACACGACACGCGGAGCCGATGTGGGGGGCGGTCCGCCGAGCCCCGGGAGGCGAACAAACAGTCCTCCCGGAATTCGCACTGCTACGACCGTCCGAGTTGCCACTCGAAGACCCACTCGCCGTCTCGGATCACCGCTATTCCGCAGGCTCCGGCGAAGGACCGTAACCCGTCCGACTCCCACTCCCACAACTCGCCGCCGGTCGCCAAGCACCGCTCGACATCGGCCCTGAGTGTGGCCCACTTCTATGCAGTGGTTCCGGTGAGGGTGGCGACGCCCCAGCGAACGGCCAAGTCGTCCAGTGTCGTGCGGCGGGTCAGGTGCCTGTTCACGTGAAGTGACTCCCGTGACGCCTCCCGCCCTCGACGAGTCGGAGACCCGATGAGTGAACCGCTCCGACCGTTGGGAGGCGTCGCTCACCCCACGTCGAACGGCCCGCCGCGGATCGGTTCGACGAGTTGAACAAAGACGTCGTTCCTCTCGACGTGAACGGCATACCGGATGGCCAGTCCGTCGCGGACGTAACGTTTGGTGAAGAGCGTCACCCGCATCCCCTTCAGGTCGGAGTAGGGGTCGCCCCACTCGCGCGCCGACTCGCGCAACCGCTCGTCGGCTTCCCTCAGGATGTCCCTCAACCGTTGGCTGAGCGGTGGTCCGACGGCAGCCGAGAGGGCGGCCGCGGCCTGACCGCACTTCGGCATCCAGGTGACACGAAATGCCGGTTCCGGGGCGGGCATGTCGGTCACCCCTTTTTTGGGGCGGGGATCGAATCCGCCGCGTCCGGATCGCCGGCGGCAATCCGGTCGAGGAATTCTTCAAACCACGGGCCGGTCGGAACGGCCGAGTCCATGTCCTCCTGGGTGAACGGGGGGGCGGTGAGTGCGAGTTGACTGAGGTAAGCGCGCCGCAAGAAGTCTCGATCCTCGGCCACTTCGGCCAACTGCTGGCGCAGGCGGGCGTTCTCGGCGGTCAGGTCGTCGGGGTTGGTCATGGCAGGTCCTCCGGGGGAATCATACCAGCGCCAGCCCACGGGTGCGAGCCGGCACTAGTCACCGGGTGTGCCTTCAGTGTTCGGCACCCCACCCCCGCCGCCCCTCGCTCCGCTCGGGACGGCGGGGGTGGGGATTGCCGAATTCCACAGGGACACCCCTGCTCACCCGATCAGACCCTTGATGGGCGTTCCGGCGGACAGGGTGTACGGGCGGTCTTGGCCGTCGCGGAGATCGGTCGTCGGGTCGATGCCGAGCAGCGTGTACACGGTGGCGGCCACGTCCTCCGGTGACACCGGGCTGTCACTCGGGTGGGCGGCGGTCTTGTCGCTCGCACCGATCACCGCCCCGCCCGGCACACCCCCGCCGGCGAACAGCACGGTGTAGCAGTGCGGCCAGTGGTCGCGGCCGTTCTCCTTGTTCGCGCCGGCGTTGCTCGTCACCTGCCCCACCTTCGGCGGGCGGCCGAACTCGCCCATCACCCCCACCCGCGTGCTGTCGAGCAACTTGCGGTCGGCCAGGTCTTCGAGCAGTGCGGAGAAGGCGGCGTCGAACGGCGGGCAGAGCGACTTCTTCATCAGCCCGAAGTGGTCGCGGTGGGTGTCCCACGCCTGATCGATCCGCCGGCCGGTCATCACCGTCACGAGCCGCACGCCCGCTTCCACCAGTCGCCGAGCCATCAGGAACGTCTGGCCGAGGTGCGGTAGCCCGCCGAACTTCCGCGCTTCCAGGGTGCGATCCGTGCCGGGGTCGGTGCCGTACCGCTCGCGGAGCTTCTGCGACTCTTTGCTCAGGTCGAACGCGGCGCGGGTGTCCGGACTCGTAATCACCTCGAACGCCTGCCGGTGGAACGTGCTCATGCGGGCGAGTGCGGGCGACTCGCCGAGCCGGCCGACGGCCTTATCGAGTTGCCCGCGGAGGTCGTTGCGCTGCCCCAATCGGTCGAGCGGCAAATCGGCGGACAGGTCCAGCCCCGGCACGCTGTACCCCTTCAGGCTCGGGTCGCCGCCGACGAACGGGTCGCACGCCGCCCCCAGGAACCCGCCCTTCTGCCCGCCGATGTCCACCCCGTTGTTCCACTGGAATTCGGGCAGCAGCACATACGGCGGGATCGCCTTCGCCGCCGGTTTCAGTTTCGCCGTCACCGCGCCGAACGGCGGGAAGGTGCCGGCCGTGTCGGTCTGGATGAGCTTCGACCCCTCGCTCGGCGAGCGGCCGGTGAGCATGTAGAAGCTGCCGGCGTTGTGGTCGTTGATGTCGTGGTGAACCGACCGCACCTGGGCGACGTGGTGCATCTGCTTCGACGTGAGCGGGAGCAACTCGCCGACGGTGACGCCCGGCACGCTGGATTTGATCGGCCCGAACTCGCCGCGGATCTCCACCGGGGCGTTCGGCTTCAAGTCCCACATTTCCAAATGGCTCGGCCCGCCGTCCATGAAGATGAGGATGCACGACGCGGCTCGTCGGCGGCCAGCAGCGACGGCAGCGCCAGCCCGCCGACGGCCAGCCCGCCCACCCGCAGGAACTCGCGGCGGCCGGGGCCGGAGCAGAATTTCGCCGTGCGACCGGAGAGCGAGAGCATGTGTCACCACGAGTGGAGTACCGTAGCGTACCGGATGTGGCGGGCGTGTGGCAAGCGGCATCATCGCCACGGGTGTGTACAATCCCCCCTTCGCACCGAACCTTGTGGGACCGCGAATGAGCCTCCTGTTGAGTGTCGCCGAGTTGGCCAAGAGTTACGGCCCGCGGCCCCTGTTCGCCAACCTGACGTTCGACCTGAAGGCGAACAAGCGAATCGAACTGATCGGCCCAAACGGGACCGGCAAGTCCACGCTGTTGCGCATCCTCGCCGGCACCGAAGTGCCCGACGCCGGCACCCGCACCGCCCGCCGCGGGGTGGTCGTCGGGTTCGTGCCGCAAGACGACACCTTCCCGCCGGATGTCACCGCCCGCGAGGTGCTGATGGGGGCGATTGCGAACGAGCCGATGGAGGACTACGAGCGGGAGACGCGGACGGCCATCACCCTCACGCAGGTGGGGTTCGCCGACCCCGATCAACTGGCGTCGAACATGTCCGGCGGGTGGAAGAAGCGGCTGGCGCTCGCCCGCGAACTGGTCCGCAAGCCGGATCTCTTGCTGATGGACGAGCCGACCAACCACCTCGATCTGCCCGGCGTGGTGTGGCTGGAACGGATGCTCCGGGCCGCGCCGTTTTCCTATCTGGTGTCCACGCACGACCGGGCGTTCCTGCGGGCCATCGCCGACGACATCCTCGAAGTGAGCCGCATTTACCCCGACGGGGCGTTCCGCGCGTCGGGCGGGTACGACACCTTCGCCGACCACCGCGACGAGTTCATGGAAGGCCAGGAGCGGCAGCGGGAGGCGGTGGCGAATCAGGTGCGGCGGGAAACCGAGTGGCTGGGGCACAAGGCCCAAGCGCGGACGCGGAAGGCCGCCTCCCGCATCAATGCCGCCGCCGACCGGCGGGCGGAGTTGGCCGAGTTGAACTACCGCACGCAGGCGCCGGCGGCGGCCGGCATCGACTTCGCGGCCACCGGGCGGCAGTCGAAGAAGCTGCTGAAGGCCGAGGGCATCGGCAAGGCGCTGGGCGGGCGGGAGTTGTTCCGCGGGCAAGACATCACCCTCGCGCCCGGCACGAAGCTGGGGCTGCTCGGGCCGAACGGCAGCGGGAAGAGCACGCTGTTGCGGGTGCTCGCCGGCCAACTCGCCGCGGACGCCGGCACGGTGGTTCGCGCCGAAGGCCTTCGCACGGTGGTGTTCGAGCAAGGGCGGGCGGCGCTCGACCTGAGCCTGTCGCTCCGCCGGGCGCTCAGCCCGAACGGGGACACGGTGATGTTCAACGGCCAGCCGACGCACGTGGCCGCGTGGGCCTCGCGGTTCCTCTTCCGCCCGGAGTTACTGAACCTGGAGTTGAGCGCATTCTCCGGCGGGGAGCAGGCCCGCGTACGGATCGCCCAACTGATGCTCCAGCCGGCCGACGTGCTCTTCCTCGACGAGCCGACGAACGACCTGGACATCGCCAGCCTGGAGGTACTCGAAGACAGCCTGAGCGACTTCCCCGGCGCGGTGGTGCTCGTCACGCACGACCGCGACCTGATGGACCGCTTGTGTACCGAAGTGATCGGCCTCGACGGCAAGGGCGGGGCGGCCCCGTTCGGCAGCGTGAGCCAGTGGCTGACGGCGTATGAACGCGACACGAAGAAGGTGGACCGGGAGGCGGAAAAGGCTGGGAAGGGGGACAAGCCGGCAGCGAAGGCGAAGAAGCTGAGCTTCAAGGAGCAGCAGGAGTGGGACGGGATGGAAGCGGCGATCACCGCGGCCGAGCGAGTGGTGGAAGCGAGACAGGAAGACGTGGAGGCGGCATCGACGGGCGGGCACGCCAAGCTGACGGCCGCGTGCGTGGCCCTCGACGACGCCCGCGCGAAAGTGGAAGGGCTGTTCGCCCGCTGGGAGGAACTGTCCGCCAAACGCGGCGGGTAGGGTGAAGGTGACGACACCGATTGGACTCCGTCACACCCGCCGGTTACACTCCGGCCGTTCCCCTGCGGAGTGCGGGCGATGTCGTCCCAGGCTTTGATCCGGTGGCAAACCGACCGTTCCGCCCGGCTGGGCGAAATCGACCGCCAGTGCGCGGCCAGCTTGTCCGCAAACCCGCTGGTGCCCCAATTGGCGGACGAAAACCTGCGCGCGTACGCGGTGCTCCTGAGCGCCCACTTCCAGGGGTTCTGCCGCGACCTGTACACCGAGTGCGCGCAGGTGGTGGTGTCGAAGTTGCGGCTTACTCTCCGCCCACTCTTCCAGGAGCAGTTCGCGTTTCACTTGTCACTGAACCACGGCAACCCCACCCACGCGAACATCAAGCGGGATTTCGAGCGGTTCGGGTTTCAACTCGGCCTGGATCGGGCCGATCCGACGAACCCGCTCCGGCTGACTCACCTCTCCATTCTGAACGAGTGGCGGAACGTGGCCGCCCACCAGAGCGTTGATCTGCCGACGGGGCCGCCGCTGAGTCTGGCAAACCTGCGGACTTGGCGGCACTCCTGCGGTGGTTTGGCGGCATCGCTGGACGGCATCATGTACAATCAGCTCAGGAGACTCCTGCGGCGCCCGCCGTGGGTGCCATGAGAGGTGTGGCGATGGCGAAAGCCAAATCGAAGTCGGCGTCTCGACCCCCGGCCGATAGGCCGAGAGTGGGTGATCTGGTCCGCATCCGCTACTACCCGGATGTCCGCGCGCGAGTGGTCGAACTCCGCGGAGCGCTCGGCCCCGGCGGGGCGCACGTGTACCGGCTGCTGCTCCGGCGGAAACCCGTCCGCGCCTACGTCGAAGTGCTTGAGGAGCAGATTGAAGTGATCCGCCGGGCGGCGGACGAGTCGCCGCACTGACCCGTCCCACGCACCGCCCCGAGGGTCGCCCGTGTTCGGACTGTTCGCCCCCAAGTGCCCGCTGGACACGAAAAACAAGACGTGGGTCGAGCGGCGGATGCTGTGGCTGGCCCGGCGCTTCGGCCTCGACCGTGTGACGGCCACGACCGACCCCGAACTGCGGCGGATCGTCGTCGGCGAGTTGCTCCGCCAGGCGCGTTGACACCACTTCGCCCACCCCATCCGGGCACATGAATTCCCCATGAGACTGTGGCGCGGGCCGCGGTCGGTCGGTACAACTTCATCATTCCCACACATCTCCCGCCGGGTGGCTCTGATGCGACGGACGCTCCTCCCCCTTCTCGGCCTGATCGTCGCCCTGCCCGCTCTCGCCGCCGACCCGAAGCCGGTGACAGTGTTCGACCCGCTGAAAGTGTGGGAGTTCCACGTCACGCTGAGCAAGGCCGAGTACGACGCCATGCAGCCACCGCCGGGCGGGGGCTTCCCGGCGTTCGGCCAGCCGCCCGCCGCGCCGAAACCGCGGACGGACGGCCGCGAGGTCCACGTCAACGTGTTCGGCGTGGGGCAGCCGTGGGCGAAGGGGAGCGTGACGGCCGACGGCAAGACGTTCGATGGCGTGGGCATCCGGTACAAGGGCAACGGCACCATGCTGGAGACGAACAACAGCATCAAGAAGTCGCTGAAGGTGGACCTGGACAAGTTCGACGGCAAGGACAAGTTCCACGGGCTGAAGACGCTGAATTTGCACTGCGGCGTGACCGACCCCGGCAAGTGCCGCGAGACGCTCGCGTACCAGATCTTCCGCGACGCCGGCGTGCCCGCGCCGAAGACCGCGCTGGCCGTGGTCACGCTCACCGTGGCCGGCAAGTACGACAAGGAGCGGCTGGGCCTGTACACGCTCGTGCAGAACATCGACAAGCCGTTCCTGAAGGAGAACTTCAAGGCGGACGGCGGGCTGCTGATGAAGCCGGAGCGGATGCAGCAGGGGCTGGACTACCTGGGCGACGACTGGGGAAAGTACCCGGCCAACTACCAGCCGAAGCGGGACGCGACTGAGGCCGAGCAGAAGCGGCTGATCGGGTTCACCAAGCTGCTCAACCGGGCCGACGACAAGGGGTTCGCCAAGGAGGTGGGCGACTACCTGGACGTGGACTCGTTCCTGCGGTTCATGGCGGCGACGGCGGTGGTGGCGAACATGGACAGCTTCTTCACCATCGGGCACAACTATTACCTGTACCTGCACCCCGACACGAACAAGTTCCACTTCATCCCGTGGGACGTGGACCGCGCGATGGCCAACTTCCCGGTGTTCGGAACCGCCGCCGACCAGATGAACCTGAGCCTGACCAAGCCGTACGCGAGCAGCAAGCTGGCCGACCGGCTGATGGCCGTGCCGGGCGTGACCGCGAGGTACGACGCGGTGGTGAAAGAGGTGTGCGCGAAGGCGTTCGACAAGGATGCTGTGCTCAAGACCCTGACGGCGATGGAGGCGGTGACGAAACCGCAGGCGGAGGCCGACGCGAAAGCGGTGACCGCCCGCCGCGAGTTCGGCGGGCCGAACATGTTCGGCGTTCCGCCCGAGCTGAAGACATTCGTGGAGAAGCGGGCCGAGTCGATTTTGGCACAACTGGCCGGCAAGAGCAAGGGGTTCAGCCCGCAGGCGTTCGGGTTCGGCCCGCCCGGTGGCGGCGGGCCGGGCGGCGGCGGGTTCGGGCCGGGGAACCAACTGGCCACCCCGCTCGTCCAACGCCTCGACACGAACAAGGACGGCAAGGTGAGCGAGGAAGAGTTCAACAGCGGGATGAAGAAGCTGTTCGCCGAGTGGGACGCCGACAAGAGCGGGTCGCTCGACCAGAAGAAGCTGGCCGACGGGTTGCAGAAGCTGCTACCCCCGCCGGGGGGCGGGTTCGGGCCGGGGCGGTAACTCACCCTCGTACCCACGCTCCGCGTGGGAACGAGGTGGGCCGGCGGCACTCCCACCCCACCTGTTACTTTCCTCGTAGCCGCTCGTCCTATCGCCCGACATGATGCAGGATCCCGAAGACATGAGTGTGCGTCCGGCCTGGCTCTCGCCTTCTCTTTCCGCCACCCCCGACGGCAGCCGTTCGGCCTTCGAGATGAAGTTCGCCGTCGCCCCCGCGGTGGCCGACGAACTCCAGGTGTGGGCCGCTTCGCACCTGACGCACGACCCGCACTCCGACCCCGTTCACGGCTACCTGATCACCAGCACGTACTTCGACACGCCGGCGTTCGACGTGTTCCGCCGCACGCCGGGGTTCGACGTTCACAAGTACCGCGCCCGGAGGTACGGCACCGAGCCGACCGT
>JANNVG010000832.1:0-5730 GCA_031414395.1 Fimbriiglobus sp. | reverse complement strand
CCCGACACGTCCCCACGCCACCCCCTCCCACCCCCCCCCCCGGGTCCGCTGCCCCCTGGGGACCCCGCCATAATACGGGGTGGTTTTTGCCCCCCCCCCCCCCCATCGTCCGAAGGCAGTAGGGGAGGTGTCGGTACGCTGGTTCCGCACGAAGGGGGAGTGGGACTTCGGGTGGGAGGTCGGGTACAGTCAGGGGTCGGCAATCTACATCACCGACATGGAACGCACGCTCCTCGACGTCCTGCGGTCGCCCGCCGAAGTTGGCGGTCCGGTGGTCGTGTTTCGCTCCTGGAAGGCGGCGAAGGAGCGGCTCCGAACCGATCGCCTGATCGAGTACACCGAGCGGTTCGACCAACCGATCCTCCGCCAACGGGTCGGTTACCTGCTCACCGAACTGGGTCTCGCCCACCCACAACTCCGTGAGTGGCAGCGGCACCTCCAGCGGGGGGGGTCCTTGAAACTCGTGGCGTCCGAACCGTACGCGCCGACCTACTCTGCCGATTGGAACATCTCACTCAACGTGCCGAGTGAGGTGCTGAACGAACTGAGGGACGAGCCATGAGTGGGCCGCTCTACCCCACATCACTCGCCGACATCCCGGTGTGGTCGAAGGCCAACAGCGTTCCCGTCGCCGAAGGGCGGATTCGGTTCGCTCAACTCGCCGTCCTCGCTTGTATCGCGGCGGCCGACGGGTGGCGTGCCGCCGTCGCGTTCAAGGGTGGGAATGCCCTCCGCTTCGTCTACGGCAACCCGCGGGGTACGATCGATCTCGACTTCACGGTCTTGCTCGTCGCCGATTCGGTGGGAGGGGTGCCGGACGAGAAAGACCACCTCCGGCGGCGCCTCGACACGGCCCTCAGTTGGGCACTCCAGCGGTTCGGCGTGAAGATGAAATGCCAGCGGGTGGATCGCAAGCCGAAACAGTTGGACAAGACTCTGCCGACCTACGACATCGGGATCGGGTTCTGCTTCCGCGGCGATCCGCATTTTGCCGATTTCGAGTCTCCCGACCGAATGGCGAATTCGGTCGTCAAACTCGAACTGAGTTTCAACGACGTGGTGTGTGCGACCGTGACACGCGCGCTCGAACCCGGAGCGGCTCACCTGACGGTGTGCAGTTTGGAAGACATTCTGGCCGAGAAGTTGCGGGCCCTGCTCCAGCAGATTCCCCGCAACCGCACCCGCCCGCAAGACGTGTTCGACGTTCACCGCATGGTGCAAGCACACGGACCCGGTTTGGACCGAGACCGAGTGGCGGAATACCTGGTCCGCAAGAGCGTTGACCGACACGTCATCGCGGCCAGGCAGTCGTTCCGCGACCCACAAGTGCGGGAGAAAGCTCGAAGTGGGTACGAGGCCCTTCAGATACCCCCGACTGAACTCGTGCCGTTCGACGAAGCTTGGGCCGCCGTCCTGAGGTTCGTGGACGAACTCCCGCTACCCGATCTGCCCGAAGTCTGATGGATCGGCCGCCGCTCACGTTTCTACAATCTCCCCTCACACTCCATCTCCCGGTGAGGTCTCCGCCATGCCGACGAACGCGCCACTGAATCGCAAGCTCCGCATGGGTCTGGTCGGCGGCGGGCAGGGGTCGTTCATCGGCCGCGTTCACGCCACCGCCGCCGTGCTGGACAACCGGGCCGCCCTCGTCGCCGGTGCCCTGTCGAGTGACCCCGCCAAGGCCAAAGCCAGCGCGCCGGATTACGACATCGCCGACGACCGGGCGTACACCAGCTTCAAGCAGATGGCCGAGGAGGAGGCGAAGCGCTCCGACAAGATCGACTTCGTGAGTGTCGCCACGCCCAACCACACCCATTTCGAAGTGGCCAAGACGTTCGTGGAAGCCGGGTTCAACGTCATCTGCGACAAGCCGCTGACGTTCGATCTGGTGCAGGCCGAAGAGCTGATGAAAATCGTCGAGCGGAGTGGAGTGGTGTTCGCCGTCACGCACAACTACACCGGCTACCCGCTGGTGCGGCAGGCCCGCGAGATGATCCTGAGCGGCGAACTCGGCGACATCAACGCCATCCGCTCCAACTACATCCAGGGGTGGCTCCGCACGCGGCTGGAGAGCGGCGACCAGAAGCAGGCGAAGTGGCGGACCGACCCGAAGCAGAGCGGGGCGGCCGGCGCGTTTGGCGACATCGCCACCCACGCCTACAACCTGGCCCGCTTCATGACCGGCCTGCTGCCGAGGCAAATCTCGTGCTTGCTCAAGACGTTCGAGGAGGGCCGGCCGCTGGACGACTACGGCGTCGCGGCCATCCGCTTCGACAACGGGGCGCTCGGCACTGTGACGGCCAGCCAGATCAGTCACGGCCGCGAGAACGACCTGTTCATCGAGATCGACGGAACGAAGGCGGCACTGGAGTGGCACCAGGAGGAGCCGAACAAGCTGCTGGTGCGGCAGAACGGCCAGCCGCACAAGGTGTACACCCGCAACGGCGGGCCGTACCTGGGGGCGGCGGCGGGGGCGAGCGTGCGGCTGCCGGGCGGGCACCCCGAGGCGTTCTTCGAGGCGTTCGCCAACGTGTACACGGCCGCCTACGACGCGATGGTGAAGAAGGCGGCCGGCGAGAAGGTGGAGGCGGTGAACACGGTCTACCCGAACATCTTCGACGGCGTGGAGGGGATGCTGTTCATTCAGCAGTGCGTGAACAGCAGCAAAGAGGACGGCCGCTGGCTGCCCTTCCGCCACCCGCGGGCACGCAAGTAGGGCCACCGGCGACACTACACGCGGCTCACGCCGGCCCGCATCAGGTGGTCGATCAGCACCAGGGCCACCATCGCCTCGCCCATCGGCACGAACCGCGGCAGCAGGCACGGGTCGTGCCGCCCCTTCACCAGGATTTCCGTCGGCTCGCCGGTGCGCGTGACGGTCGGCTGCGCCCGCGGGATGGAGCTGGTCGGCTTCACCGCCACCCTGCACACGATCGGCATCCCCGACGAGATGCCGCCGAGCATCCCGCCGTGGCGGTTGGTGGCGGTGGTGATTCGTGGCGAGCGGGGGGCGTCAGCCCCCTGGTTGTGTTCGGAACCAGGGGGCTGACGCCCCCCGCTCGCCTGGAACGTGTCATTATTCTCGCTCCCCCGCATCGTCGCCACCGCGAACCCGTTGCCGTACTCGAAGGCCGTCACCGCCGGCAGACTCAGCAAAGCCTTCCCCAAGTCCGCCTTCAGCTTGTCGAACACCGGCTCACCCAACCCCGGCGGCACACCCACCGCCACCAGTTCGCTCACCCCGCCGATGCTGTCGCGGTCCTTCCGCACTTCATCAATCAACGCTTCCATCGCGGCGGCGGCCTCTGGCACCGGGCAGCGTGTGGGCGACGCCTCCACTTGCTCCAGCGTCACCGCCGTCGGGTCGGGGATGTCGGCGATCACATGTCCCACTTGTTTCACATACCCCAACACCCGCACGCCGTGGCGGGCCAGCAGCTTCTTCGCCACCGCGCCGGCGGCCACCCGGCAGACCGTCTCGCGGGCCGAACTCCGCCCGCCCCCACGCGGGTCGCGGAACCCGTACTTCGCGTCGAACGTGTAGTCCGCGTGACCGGGGCGGTATTTCTCGACGATGTCGCCGTAGTCGTGGCTCCGCTGATCGGCGTTGCGGAACAGGATGCCAATGGGCGTGCCGTCCGTCTTCCCCTGATACACGCCGCTCCAGATCTCGGGCGTGTCGCTTTCATCCCGCTGGGTGGTCAGCTTGGATTGCCCCGGCCGGCGGCGGCGGAGGTCGGGCAACAGGTCATCGACCGACAGTTCCAGCCCGGCCGGGCAGCCGTCGATGATGCACACGTAGCCGGGGCCGTGACTGACGCCGGCGGTGGTGACGCGGAAGAGTTTGCCGAAGGTGTTGCCTGCCATGCCGCCGATTATACCGGATCGGGCGTGTCGCGGGGGCCGGGTGGCCGCTGGCGTGCCGGGCGGCCGATGGTGTAAAGTGGTGTGTCATCGGGAGCGCGGGTCTCTGGCCCGCTCAGATGCGGGCGGGACGCCCGCGCTCCCGGTCGGCGGTGCGACCAACTTCGGAGGCGGACCCATGCGGAGCGTGTGGACACTGGCGGTGCTGGCGGCGGTCGGGTCGGCGGCGGTGGCGGAGGAACTGAAGGACATCACCCTGCCGCCGCGGTACGGCATCGCCCCGGCGGCGGAGTTTTACCCGCAGGGCACGCCGAAGGAGGTGCTGGCCACCGCCGCCAAGCTGATGGAGAAGCAGCGGTACTCGTACCTGTTGGCGCACGTGGTCGATCCGGCGACGGTCGATGTACAAGTGGCGGCGCGGGTGCAGCAACTGACGCCGGGCGTCGAGAAGCGGCTGGCCGACATCCGGGCCGACCAGCAGCGGAACCTGCGGGCCGACACTCCGCCCGAAGACGTCATCCCCGCCGACCCGGCCGGGTTCGCCGAACGGGTGCGGGCGACGGCCGAAAAGCAGGCGTTCGGCGACCTGGTGAAGGCGCTGCAAGACCACCTGTCCGAGTTCCCGGAGAACGTGACGCAGCTGGTGGTGCTCAACCGCGACGGGGCGATTGCCGAGAGCGGCGCGACCGCCACCGCCGAGGCCAAGGGCGTGCCGGGCAAGAAGGTGTTCCTGAAGCAGTTGGGGGTGAGCGCGATCAAGGAGTCGCGGGTGGTGGTGGACAACAAGCCGGTGACGCGGAAAGACCCGACGACCGTCCCCCGCTGGTTCGTCGAAGACCGCCAGCAAGAGGCGGAGAAGCCGAAGGCGGAGAAGTAGGGGTGGGCGGAGGCCGGGTGTGGCGGGCGGCGCGACGTGTTGCAGCGCTTACAATCCCCCGGTCCCTCATCCCCGAGTGTCGCCATGCTGCCCGTGGACGTGATGCGGCAAATCCGCCGTCTGCAACTGCGGGCACGGCGTGCGGTGCAGACGCTCCTCGGCGGCGAGTACCACTCGGCGTTCAAGGGGGCCGGCTTGTCGTTCGAGGAGGTGCGGGAGTATCAACCCGGCGACGACGTGCGGGGCATCGACTGGAACGTGACCGCCCGCAGCGAGACGGCGTTCATCAAGCGGTATGTGGAAGAGCGGGAGTTGACGATCGTGCTGGCGGCGGACTTGTCGGCGAGTCAGCGGTTCGGCACCCGCACGCAGCCGAAACGGGCGGTGACGGCGGAGCTGGCGGCGCTGGTGGCGTTCTGTGCGGTGAGCAACAACGACCGCGTCGGGCTGATGGGCTTCACGGATCGCGTCGAGCGCTACGTGCCGCCGAACAAGGGCGTGCGGCACGTCCTGCGACTGCTCCGCGACATCCTCTTTTTTGAACCCGAGCACAAGGGCACCGACCTGACCGCGGCGCTGGATCATTTGAACAAAGCCCAGAAGCGACGGGCCATCGTGTTCCTCCTCTCCGACTTCCTGGGCACGGGATACGAAGACAGCTTCCGCCGGGCGGCGCACAAGCACGACCTGATCGCGGTGCGGACGGCCGACCCGTGGGAGGCGGAGTTGGCCCCAGTGGGGTTGGTGCAGTTTGAAGACGCGGAGAGCGGCAAGCAGGTGCTGATCGACACGAACAGCGCGCGGGTGCGGACGACGTTCGCGGCGGCGGCGGCGGAGCGGAAGGCGGCGTTCGTCAAGCTGGCCCGGAGTGCGAAGGCGGACGTGATCGAGGTGGGCACCGGCGGCGACCACTTCGACGCGCTGCTGAAATTCTTCCGCACCCGCGAGAGGCGGTCTCGCAGGTAGGGCGGGCGAGCCGACGCTTCGTC
>JANNVG010000831.1:0-6014 GCA_031414395.1 Fimbriiglobus sp. | reverse complement strand
CCTCCGTTCGCCCACCTTGCTTGCCACACCCGAGAGCCACCCCGATGCCGCACGCCTTCACCCGTTGGCTGCCCACCTCGACCCGTCGCGGTGGCGTTTGCAACTCACGCAACTGGAAGACCGCACCACACCCGTCACCATCTCCGGCAACACCGTCACCCTGAACAAGGTGAACGAAAACGTCTCCATCTTCACCAACACCGTCGGCACGTACACCCTGGTCAGTTCGACCGACGGGCCGTAGAGCTTCACCCCCGCCGCCGGGCCTGTGACGGTGGTCGATTCGGCGACCGCCCCGCGGCCCAACTCGGCCCCGTACACGGCCACCAAGCACGCCGTCACCGGGCTGACCCAATCGACCGCCCTGGACGGCCGCAAGTACGACATCGCGTGCGGGCAGACGACATCGGCAACGCCGCCACCGACATGACGGCTCGCACGGCGGAGGGCGTTTTGCAAGCGAACGGGACGGGGGCGGTCGAACCGCGGGTGGACGTGGGGCACGTGGCGCGGGCGGTGGTGTGCATGGCCGGCCTGCCGCTCGACGGCCGCGGGTGAGCCGGCCGCCGGGTCGTGCGCGAGATGTGTCGTTGCACCGCGCCGTCTGCCATGCTTTCGTGCGCCCTTCCCTCAGCGCGGCCACGACTGCCACTCCCTGTGATACGATCCGCCCAATCGGATTGGAGCTGCGTTCAGATTCGTCATTCTTGGCAAATTACCCAGACTTCCAGGGGGCAATGTGTAATTGTACTGCGGGATTACAATTCTACAATCGCTACCCACTCACCCACCATGCCACCGACCACACGCACGCTCCCCCCCGTCCGCCTGTGCGTCGAACCGCTGGAGTGCCGCATCACTCCCGTCATCGGCAAGTTCGACCTCGCCCCGGTGGTTGAACCCGGGGCCGGGTTCGACGGGGTGATTCAGGTGACCACGCCCGACGGGGGCAGTGGCACCGGCTCGCTCCTCGCCACCGGCCGGCACATCCTCACCGCCGCCCACGTCGTCGCCAACGACGCCGGACAACCGGTCGGCCCGATCACCATCGGGTTCGACATGCCGAACGTCGGGCGGATCAACATCCAGGTGCCGGTGTCGGGCATCGCCGTCCACCCGGATTACGCCACCCTCCGGTCGGACGCCGACCTGGCCGTCCTCACCCTCCCCGTGCTCGCCCCGTCGGGCCCGCTCGGGGTGGGGGCCGAGCGGTACGACCTGTACCGGGCGACGGACGAGTTGGGGCGGACGGTCACCGTGGTCGGGTACGGGCGTCGGGGGAGCGGCACCACGGGCGAGCTGACCGACCCGATCGACCGGCTGAAGCGGATGGCCCGCAACCGGTACGACGCGCTCGGCGAGCAGGTGGGGGTGTACCGTCCGGGCACCTCGCTGCTGTACGACGTGGACAACGGGTCGCCGGCGAACGACGCCTTCGGCCGGATTCTGGGCGTCAACGACCTCGGCCTGGCGGACGAGGGGACGGCCGCCCGCGGGGATTCCGGTGGCCCGGTGTTCGTCACCGTCAACGGCCGCTTCGTCATCGCCGGCACGACCACCACCGGGCCGAAGACGACGCAGCCGCCGAACCCGGCCGAGCTGAACCCGGCCGTGGACGCCGGGTTCGGCAGCATCTCGCAGGACTCGCGGATGAGCACCTTCGCCCCGTTCATCGACGGGCGGACGGGCGGCGCGGCGGAACTCGTCCTCGACCTCCGCAGTCATGTGGTCGGCCAGGACGCGGTGGCCGACGCCATCGAGGTGCGGCTGACCGGCACCACCCTGGAACTGCTGGTGAACGGCACCGTGTACCACTCCACCCCGCTGGCGGGGGTCACCTCGCTCAAGCTGGTGGGCGCGGGTGAGGGCGACCCGTTCACCACCACCGCGACAATCCAAAACGGTGTGCCGCTCGCCCTGGTCATCACCTACGAGCGGATCCTGCAAGTGGCGGACAACCGCACCGCCACGAACACCAACCCGCCGGCCAACGCCCCGACCCTGCCGGCCGCCCCCACGCCGACCGCGCCCGACATTCGCCCCGCCCCGGTCGTCGACCTGGGCAACTTCCCCAACCTGCTCACCCCCTCGCTCCTGTTCTCCGCCACCGGCGGCGGGCGGGTGAAGGTGTTCGACCCGCAAGCGGGCAACAAGGTGGTGCTCGACCTGCAACCGTTCGCCGGGTACAACGGGCCGCTGACCACCGCCTTCGGCGACGTGACCGGCGACCTGGTGAAAGACCTGGTGGTGGCCGCCGGGCCGGGCGGCGGCCCGCACGTGAAGGTGTTCGACGGGGTGACGTTCGCCGAGGTGCGGAACTTCTTCGCCTACGACGCCATCTTCCGCGGCGGGGTGAGCGTGTCCGCCGGGGATGTCACCGGGGACGGGGTGCACGACATCTTCCGGGGGGCGGGGGCGGGCGGCGGCCCGCACGTGAAGGTGTTCGACGGGGCGACGGGTGCCATCATCCGCAACTTCTTCGCCTACGACAGCGCCTTCCGCGGCGGGGTGAGCGTGGCCGCCGGCGACACCAACGACGACGGGTTCGCCGACATCGTGACCGGGGCGGGAGCCGGCGGCGGCCCGCACATCAAGGTGTTCGACGGGCAGACGAACGCGGTGATCCGGAGCTTCTTCGCCTACGCCCCGAGCTTCACGGGCGGGGTGAGCGTGGCCGCCGGGGACATCGACGGGGACGGCTCGCTCGACATCATTACGGGGGCGGGGGCGGGCGGCGGCCCGCACGTGAAGGTGTTCAACTCCGCCACCGGGAACGAGCAGATCAGCTTCTTCGCCTACGACCCGAGCTTTACGGGCGGGGTGAGCGTGGCCGCCCTCGACGCCGACAACGACGGGCTGACGGACATCGTCACCGGCGCGGGGGCGGGCGGCGGGCCGCACGTGAAGGTGCTCGGCGGCGACGACCTGGTCCTCATCCGCAGCCTGTTCGCCTTCGATCCGACCGCCACGTTCGGGGCGTACGTCGGCGGGCAAGGGTAAGCCGTGCGAGGTCGGGCACCGTCCGACCGGGGCGAGAGTTCAACGGGGCGGGCCGGGCACTGGCCGGCCCGCCCCGGTCCGTTCACACCCACCCGGCACCTTCCTCCCGCACCATCGCTTCCAGGGCGTCGATCCACTTCGGGTGGTCGTTCAGGCAGGGCACGCTCCGCAGCTCCTCCCCGCCGTGGTAGAATGCCGACACACCGCCGGAGGGCACCCCATGCCGGAATTGATATCCGATTCGCTCGCAGTGAATCCCCCGCCAGGCGACACGCCGGAGCCAGCGGCCGTGACCGCGCGTGCGAAATTCTTCGTGCGAATGGTGCAAGGGACGATGGCGTTGGAGGGGCAAGCCGTCGATCCGGCGGCCGAAGAACGGTTGGTCTCTCAGGCCGCCGCGCAACTGCTCGCTGACCCGCGGCAGGTGTGGGACGACCGATGAGCGCGTTCGGCACCCGACCGGGCGAAACGCCCATCGACGACGTGTCCGAACTGAAAGTGTCGGTCGGCACCCGTGGCGAGCTGAACCGCCTCGAAGCGGCCAACATCCTGACGGCCACCATCAAGTACCTCGGACGGATGCTGACCGCCGCCGAAGCGCCGTTCGACATCGGCTGGCTCCGCCAAGTCCACCGCGACATGTTCGGCGAGGTGTGGGGCTGGGCGGGCAGGATTCGTCGGCACGACGTGAACATCGGCGTGCCATGGCCGCAGATCGAAACCCGCCTGTACGACCTGTGCGAGCGCATTCCGTACTGGTCGGCGATGCCGCCGGTCGAGGCGGCAGCACTCCTGCACTGGGAGTTGGTAATCATCCACCCGTTCCACAACGGTAACGGGCGGTGGTCGCGGCTGGTGTCGAACGTGCGGCTGCTGATGACAGACGGCCGGGTGGTGGTGTGGCCGAGCGAGGTGGAAGCCGTCGAAAGCCCGGTGCGGGGTGATTACCTGGCCGCGTTGAAGCAGGCCGACGCCGGGCGGTTGAAGCCGCTGACCGAGTTACACGAACGGTTCGCCGTCGATCCGCGGTCACACGGCGGGGGTTGAACGCTCACACCCACCCGGCACCTTCCTCCCGCACCATCGCTTCCAGGGCGTCGATCCACTTCGGGTGGCCGTTCAGGCAGGGCACGCTCCGCAGCTCCTCCCCGCCCGCCTCGTGTGGTCACACTTGGCCTACAACAAGTCCGTGCTACGCCCCTTCGCCGGGTGGGTTGTCATGGCTGATGAGTGGCAGGTGCGGTATCGACGGGAAGTGCTGGCCGACCTGTCGCGGCGGACGGTCCACCCGTTCGACCGGTTGACGCCGGCGGAGCGGTTGCGGGGGCTGTCGCGGCAACTGCTCGCCACTCGTGGGAACCCGCCGCGGGTGGCCGTGCCGTCCGGCACTCGCCCGGAACGGCGGCGGTGGGTTCACGACCGGCTGGGCATCGAGTTCGTGTTGCTCACCGAGCGGAGGCGGCACCGCTGGATGTTCTGGCGGTGGCAGACGGTTCGCCTGATCGAGGTCACTTTCGTTCGCGTAATTCCCGGTCCAACTCGGCGATGAAGTCTTCGGTGCCGAGTGTTTCCCCACGGGTCTCGGCCCGGCGGCGGAGTTCGGCCTCTTCCTCCACCGACACCTTCGGGAAGGCCAGTTCCGACTCGCCCAACTCGTCGATGATGTACCCGACCGTCGTCTGCCCGTCGCGGATGGCGAGTGGCCCGTGACCGTGGGTGTGCAGGAACTCCTTCGCCAGCGCCGCGAACGCCGCTTCCTTCTCCTCCGGCGAACTCTGTCGGATCGCGTCTAATAGCAGTTCGGACATGGCAGTGCCTCCGGGTGGGTGAATTGTACCACCAACCACCTGCCCCCGGCGGCTGACACCGCCGGTTCGTCACTCACACCCACCCGGCGCCTTCCTCCCGCACCATCGCTTCCAGGGCGTCGATCCACCGCGGGTGGTCGTTCAGGCAGGGCACGCTCCGCAGCTTCTCCCCGCCCAGGTGCACGAAGTCTTCCCCCGACTCGTGGCCGATCTCGTCCACCGTCTCCAGGCAGTCGGCCGTGAAGCCGGGCAGGATCACCGCCAGCCGCTTCACCCCCTTCTTCGCCAGTTCCTTCACCGCGTCCTCCGTGTACGGCGTCAGCCACGGCTCCCGCCCCAATCGGCTCTGGAACGACCGGCTCCACTGCGCCTTGTGGAAGCCGAACCGCTTCACCAGGGCCAGGGTGGTCCGCACACAGTGCGTGGCATACGGGTCGCCCCGCTGCACGTACTTCCGCGGGATGCCGTGGAAGCTGAACAGGAAGTGGTCGGGTTCCCAGCCGAGCGCGGCCAGGTCGTCCGTCACCACCGCTTGCATCGCGTCCAGGTAGGCCGGGTGCAGGAAGTGCGGGGGCACGGTGCGGACGGCCGGCACCACCCGCAGCCGCATGAGCACTTTGAAGAAGGCGTCCGTGCTGGCGGCGGTGGTGGTGGCCGAATACTGCGGGTACATGGGCACGGCGACGATGCGGTCCACGCCGGCGGCGATCATCTCCATCACGACCGACTCGACCGACGGGTTGCCGTAGGTCATGCCGAAGCGGACGACGGCGTTCGGGAAGCGCTCTTGCAGGAGGGCGGTCTGCCGCTTGGTGAAGTGCATGAGCGGGGAGCCGGTGGCTTCGCTCCAGATCCGCTGGTACTTCTCGGCCGACTTGGGCGAGCGGAACGGCACGATCACCCCGTTCAGGATGATGTCCCAGACGAACTGCGGGGGGGCCTTGCGGGCCACCCGTGTGAGGCCGGGCGTGAGGTAGTTCCGTACGGCCGGCTTGGTCTCGATCACCCGCGGGTCGGCCAGGAACTGCTTCAGGTACGGCCGCAGGCCGGCGGCGGTGGGGGCGTCGGGGGTGCCGAGTTGCAGCAGGAGGATGCCGGTGGTCATCGCTGGTCGGTCCTACTCAAAATCGAATGTGGTGTCGGGCGACCAATCACCCCGCCGCGGAGCGGCGACAGATGTTAGCCAGGGGTGAGCGAGCAAAGCGA
>JANNVG010000830.1:0-3846 GCA_031414395.1 Fimbriiglobus sp. | reverse complement strand
CCTCGACGCGGATCTGGGCGTGGACTCCATCAAGCGGGTGGAGATCCTGTCCGCCCTTCAGGAGAAGCTGCCGGCCGCACCCACCGTCCGCCCCGAACACCTGGGCCAACTGCACACCCTCCGCGACGTGGCCGCCTTCCTGACCGGCGGCCCCACCTCCGGGCCGCTCACCTCGCAGCTCACGCCGTCCGAGTTGGCCGGCCCGAAGACGGAGCAGATCGAAGCCATCTCCATGGCCGCGCTGTTCGACTCGGCCCTCTTCCCGCCGGTGGTGCTGCCCGAGCTTCCCCCGCCGGTGCCGCCGCTGCCGACTCGCCCGCCCACCCTGCTGCCCGAGCGGATCGACCGCAGCGTGTTGCAGGCGGTGGACATCGACTTGCGGCAGGCCCGCCCGCGGCTGCTGCTGGGCGACTCGGCCGAGGTGTGGGTGGTGGGCGCGACCGACGACCCGCTGACGCGAGAAGTGGTGGCGCAACTGTCCGCCCAGCGTCTGAACGTGCGGACGTGGGCGTGGGTCGATCCGGGGGTGGCCCTGGCCGCCGGCAGTCCGGTCGGATTGATTCTGGTGGCGCCGGCGAAGGCGGGCGGGGTGAACGTCAACCGCATCGGCTTCCGCTGGGTGCAGCACGCCGGGCCGAAGGTGCGGCAGGCGGCGAAGGCCGGGGCAGGGCTGATCGCCACCGTCATGCGGCTCGACGGCGGGTTCGGCCTGGCCGACTGCTCGCCCGCCGCCGACCCGACGGCCGGCGGGCTGGCCGGGCTGGTGAAGACGGTCCGGCACGAGTGGCCCGAGGTGGCGGTGAAGGCCATCGACGTGAACCCGTCGTTCGCCCTGGTGGAGCCGAAGCTGTCGGCCGCGGCAGTGGTGGACGAACTGCTGACGGCCGGGCCGGTCGAGGTGGGCATCGCCGCCACGCACCGGGTGGGGGTGGAGGTGGCCCGCACCGTCCGCAAGCCGGGCACCGGGCAGATCACGTTCGCGGCGAAGGACGTGGTGCTGGTGACGGGCGGCGGGCGGGGCGTGACGGCCGAAGTGGCGGCGGCGCTGGCCGAGGCGTTCGGGTGTACGCTCGTGCTGGTCGGCCGCACCCCGCCGCCGGCCGGCCGCGAGCCGGCGTGGGCCGCCGGCACCACCGACGAGCCGGCGCTGAAGGCCGCGGCCGTGGATCACCTGGGGGCCGCCGCCACCCCGAAGAGCGTGACGGAAGCGGTGAACACGGTCCTCGCGCAGCGCGACATCCGCGGCACCCTCGCCCGCATCGAGGCGGCCGGGGCGAAGGCCGCGTACCTGACCGCCGACGTGGCCGACCCGGAACAACTGGCCGACCTGCTCGACCGCGTGCAGGCCAAGTACGGCACCGTCACCGGGCTGGTTCACGGCGCCGGCGTGCTGGCCGACCGCCGCATCGAAGACCTGTCGGTCGAGCAGTTCGACGCCGTGTACCGCACCAAGGTGGCCGGCCTGAAGAACCTGCTCGACCTGCTCGGCGGGCAGCCGCTCAAGGCCATCGTCCTGTTCACCAGCACCACCGCCCGCCTGGGTCGCACCGGCCAACTGGCCTACGCGGTGGCCAACGAGGTGCTGAACAAGACGGCCCAGGTGGAGAGCCGCCGCCGCCCGAACTGCCGCGTCCTCGCCCTCAACTGGGGGCCGTGGGAAGGCGGCATGGTGACGCCAGCACTCAAGAAGGTGTTCGAGGGCGAAGGGGTCGGGCTGATCCCGCTCGCCGAGGGCGGGCGGTTCGCCGTGCTGGAACTCAGCTCGCCCGGCCGGTCGGTGGAGGTGATCGCCCTCGGCCAGCCGCCGAAGGGGAGCAAGCCGCCGTCGGTGGCCGTGCCGTCGTCGGGCGTCGTCCGCAACGCGCCGGTGGTGCCGCAGGGCGGGTCGGGCGTCGTCCAGACCGGCCCGCCGGCCGCCGACCTGACGGCCGTGTTCGAGCGGACCATCGACCCCACCTCGCACCCGGTGCTGCGGTCGCACGTGCTCGACGGGTGGGCGGTCGTGCCCATGGCCCTGCACCTGGAGTGGCTGGCGCACGCCGCCCTGCACGGCAATCCGGGGCTGGTGTTCCACGGGTTCAACGAGGCCCGCATCACCAACGGCATCAAGGTGGACGACCTGACGGCGGCGAGTGTGCGGGCGCTGGCCGGCAAGGCGCAGAAGCGGGACGGCGGGCTGTTCCACGTGCCGGTCGAGCTGCGGGGCAAGCGGAAGGACGGGCGGGACGTGGTCCACTCGCGGGCCGAGGTGCTGCTGGCATCGGCGCTGCCGAAGGCGCCCACGCCCAACTCGCTGCCCGACACCGGCCCGTACCCGCACCCGCTGAACGAGATCTACCGCTACTTCCTGTTCCACGGCCCCGACCTGCACGGCATCGAGCGGGTGGACGGACTCGGCGAGGCGGCGGTGGTGGGCACGGCGTACCCGGCCCCCACCCCGGCCGAGTGGATGGCCTCGGCTCCGCGGGGCCAGTGGCTGACCGACCCGCTGGTGCTCGACGTGGCCTTCCAGATGCTCATCCTGTGGAGCTTCGCCCAGCACGGGGCGGGCAGCCTGCCGTGCTTCGCCGGCCGCTACCGCCAGTACCGCCGTAGCTTCCCCGCCGGCCCGTGTCGCATCGCCGCCCGCGTCACCCGCGACAACGGCACCTACGCCCGCGCCGACATCGACATCACCGACGCGGCCGACGGCTCCCTCGTCGCCCGCATCGAGGACTACGAGTTCGTCATCGACCCGACGCTCAACCAGGCCTTCCGCCGCAACCACCTGGCCCCGCGGGTCGGGGTCTGAAGTCGGTGCCGCGGGCGGTTCGACCGCTCGTACTCCCCCTCTCCATTCATGGAGAGGGGGTCGGGGGGTGAGGTCTCCGAACAGACACCCCCTCTCCCCTGGGAGAGGGGGCCGGGGGGTGAGGTCCGTGGCCCCGCCCCCGCTGCCGCCCTTCGGCCCGTCGATCCGCACGCCGGTGCCGGAGGGGAAGTCGGGGTCGTCGTCCGCCTTCGGGAAGTACGCCCCCAGGTCGGGCCGAGTCTCGTCCTCGTCGGCCGGCACCTCGTACGTGTACGCCGCCACCGCCCGCGTGCCGGGGCCGTCCGCCTCCCAGTCGCCCGGCTGCTCCCACGGCCGCGCCACCGGGTCGCACGCCATCGGCACGCCCCGCGCGCCCGCCGCCATCAACTCGTCCGCGACACCGTCGAGGCGGTTGAAGACCGTGTCCTTCAGCGCGGCCGGGGCGACCTCCTGATCGCACAGGTCGAGCAGCCGGTTGAGGTAGTCCCGCTCCGGTGACACCGGCTTGTCAGTGCCCTTGCCCTTCGCCGCCGGCTTCACCCGGTGGCGGTAGCCCGCCCCCCAATACCGAATCAGCCAGCCGGCGGCCTCACGCTGCGTCTTGGGGTCGGCGTCGCGGAGCTGCATTCGCAGGGTGAACACGGCTTCGGCCAGGGCGTCGCGGAGCAACCCCTTGCGGGCGGCGGTGTGCGCCGCCTTCCACACGCCGGGGAACCGAGTGGGCCACGTGCGGACCTCGCCGACCGGCACGCCGAGGGCGGCGGCGACCAGTTCCCAGGCGTTGCCGACGGCCCGCAGTTCGGCCGCGCGGGCCAGGTCGGCGGCGGACGGGGCGGCGGTGGTGGTCGTCATGGCGTGCCCCTCCGGTGGGGTGTGGGTGTGTAAAACGGTAGATTCGTTCGCCCGACGCGCGAGCGAGGGGCCGTTGGCTTTACGGACTGGTGGTGCGGCCATCGTTCGCGCGTCGGGAAAAAGCGGCTCTCACTTGGGTGTCGCGGGAGGCGGGCCGGAATGTCGCTGCCCGCTCCGCGGGCGGAATCGAAGACCGCCCGCGG
>JANNVG010000829.1:0-8335 GCA_031414395.1 Fimbriiglobus sp. | reverse complement strand
TACCCAGGCGGCTCACGCCGCCGGTTCTCCAGGACGGCACCGGCGGACTCACGTCGCGCCGTTCGCCTGTGGTCGGCATTGAGTCCGCTTCACTCACGGGATACAAGGACAACATGGCCACCACCGCACCCGCCGCACTCGCCGACCCCGTTGTCCGCTTCCGCACCCTGGAGGAAGCCCTGGAGCGGGTGGGCCACGTTCCCGCCCACCGCATCCTCACACGCCCTCCGCTCGGCACCGGCACCGTCCTCGACATCCTCGACCCCGGAATCACCAGGGGTCGGGGTGTGGAACTCATCGATGGCATCCTTCTGGAGAAACCGATGGGGTACGACGAGGACTCACTCGCCTTCTGGCTCGGCGTTCAACTGTTCAACTTCGCATCGGTCCACAACCTCGGGAAGTTCGGCGGCTCGCAAGGGTTGATCCGACTGGGCGACACACTCGTCCGCGGCCCCGACATCTCGTTCACCCGTTGGGACAGCGTGCCCGACCCGGCCGAGTTGGATCAACTGCCCGGCCCGTTCCTGCACGTCCCGCCCGATCTGGTGGTGGAGGTGCTGAGCGAGGGCAACACCCCGCGGGAGATGCAGATCAAGCTGGGCGAGTACGCCACCTTCGGCGTGAAGCTGGTGTGGTACGTCGATCCGGACGCCAAGACGGTGACGGTCTACCCGAAGGGCCGCGAGCGGGGGAAGAAGGTGCTGGGCGTGACGGACACGCTCGACGGCGGCAAGGTGCTTCCCGGCTTCGCCCTGCCGGTGGCCGACCTCTTCGCCCCGCGTGCCCCCAAGCCGACGAAGAAGAAGGGCAAGAAGTAGGATTCCTGTAGCCGGGGTCTGTGACCCCGGACCGGCCTCACAGAGGCCGGCGACAGCAGACCCGCGAGGACTCCCCGTGCCGCTCATCCTGCTCAGCCCGTCGTTCGCCCACGGTCAGCCGATTCCGCTGCGGCACACCGGCGACGGGGTGAACACCTCCCCGCCGCTGGCGTGGGACGGCGTGCCCGACGGCACCAAGAGCCTCGCCCTCATCTGCGACGACCCGGACGCGCCGAAACGGGCGTGGGTCCACTGGCTGCTCTACTGCCTGCCGCCGACGCTCACCGACCTGCCCGAAGGGGTGCCGACCACGCCCACGCTGCCCGACGGCAGTGCCCAGGGGAAGACCGACTTCGGCACGGTGGGATACGGCGGGCCTGCCCCGCCGAAGGGCAGCCCGCACCGCTACTTCTTCAAGCTGTACGCCCTCGACGTGATGCCGACATTACCCCCCGCCGCAAACAAGACCGACCTGCTGAACGCAATGACCGGGCACATCCTGGCCGAAACGGAACTGATGGGCACCTACCAGCGGTGAGGCCGGGGGCGCGGGTAACCCGCCCTGTTGGAGTTCACGCTGCGGCGCCACGCCCGAGAGTGCGTCGCAAGTGGGCACCGACGGACGCCGTGACGTGCGGTGGGTCGTCGTGACGGCAGTTGTGAAGACGATGACTGCAACCCGTCGTGACAAGACTGTCGGGTCACTCGGCTGCGGCCCCTGACTACTTCGCCCGCCGCTCCATCCACCGCACCAGCTCGCGGTACTCCTTCGACGTGCCGAACCGGGTGTACGGGTCTTTGTCCTTCATGGCGACGGCGTCGAGCGGGAACTGGCACTTCTCCACCACCTGCTTGAGCAGGTGCAGCGTCTCAGGGTGGTCGTCCTCGGCCAGGGCCACGTCGATGAGTACGAAGTACCCGGACTGGAGGGCCGGCTCCAGCTCCACCACCTCGTTCGCCAGCCGGCGGGTCTCGGCGTGGTCCCCTCGGGAGAAGTGGAAGGTGGCGTCGATCAGCCGCAGGGACGGGTCGCCGCCCACCGCCTCGTCCAGCCGCCGCAGGCACTCCCGCAGCGACTTACCGTCCTTCTTCAACACGTGATAGTCCACAGACACCAGATCGACTGACGGGTCGTTCGGGTGCCGCTGGCGGTACCGCTCCATCTCGGCCAGGTACGCCGGCTCGTCGTCCTGGAACGCCTGGAGGGCGACGAGCATGATGAACTTCTCGTTGCGGATCGACTTCGGCAGGCCGGTGTAGATCCGCCGCGCCTCGGCCTTCTCCCCGCTCTGCACGCACGCCTGCATCCGCTTGATGGCGGCGGAGTTCTCCAGGTACACCTGCCCCTGGCCGCTCCCGCCGTACTTCGCCGGCAGGGCGGTCAGCATGACCCGCCGGAGCAGTTGGGTGAGCGACTCGCCGGCGAGGAACAGGTACACGTCTTCCGTCACCACCCGCCCGTCCGCCGCGCGGGCCAGGGTGAACTCGAAGTAGTTGAGGCCGAACTCGTCGCCGCGGAAGCGGACCAGGGCCGTCCGCCGGCCGTCCTTCTCCCGCGTGCGGAGCAGGGTGGTGGTGGCGCCGGCCGTCTGCTCCACCCACCCGCGGCACATCTGTGCCCCTCCGCCGTTCTTGCGGAACCCGTCCACCGCCGACTTCCGCTCGCTCGCCGTCAGGTTGAAGTCGCTGATCGACCGCTCGCACACGTCGTCGATGCGGAGCAGGCGGGCGAGGGCGTCGGCGTCCGGGGCGGTGAACGCGGCCACCACCTGCCGCCCGAACTCCTCGGCCTCCTGTTCGCTCACCGGCGGGCCGCTCTCGGCGATCTTCGGGGCGGCCGAGCCGACCGACGGGAGGGCCGGCCGCTTGCACCCGACGAGTGCGACGAGCAGGGCGACGGCGACGGCCACGGGGCGAACGCAATGGGGCGACATGACGACCTCGGGGGTGGTGCTCGGGAGGGAGACCGATCATATCCCCCGCCGGCGGAGGCGGTCAAGCGTCTGACGAGATTGGAAACGGGAACGCGGGCGATCCGTGCGGGTTCACTTGTCCTTCTTCTCGTTCTTCTCCTCGTTCACCCGCTCCAGGCTCTCCTTCAGCTTGTCCGGGTCGGTCCACGACACCTCCGTGTCGGTCAACTTGTCGATGGTCAGGATTTCCGTCTTCAGCGCCCGCCCGCCGATTTCCACGCTGTAGTCGATCTTGTCGTCGCCGACCACCTTGTAGGTGCCGGTATACACCCGCGGCTTGATGTCCGCGGCGTACTCGTACCGCAGCTCGAACTCGCCCTTCTCCTTGAAGATGACGTAGAACTCGTACCCCTTCTGGGCGTTCTGAACGTTGCCGTCGGTCTGCACCATCCGCCACCGGCCGATCAGTTTCTGTTCGGTCGTCTTCACCTTCGCCTTCGGCACCGGAGCGGCGAGCACGGGCAGGGCGAACAGCAGCAGGGCAGCGAGAGCACGCATGACACCACCTCCACGCAGGTGAACGGACTGTACCACGGGTGCCCGCGGCGGGAAAGGTTTGTCTTCCGCCCCGCGAGCGGCGACAATCCGGGCATGAACACCCCGCACATCCCCGCCGCCCGCTCCCGGCGTGACTTCCTGTTCGCGGCCGGCGGCGGCCTCGGCGGCATCGCGTTGAACACGCTCATGGCGAACCCCGACCGCAAGGTCGGGGGTGACGCGACGAACCCGTTCGCGGTGAAGCCGCCGCACTTCGCCGCCACCGCCAAGCGGGTCATCTTCCTGTTCATGGTCGGCGGGCCGAGTCAGATGGACCTGTTCGACCCGAAGCCGGCGCTCGAGAAGTGGCACGGCAAGCAGTTGCCCGAAGCGACCGGCCGGCCGAAGTCGCAGTTCACCAGTGGGAAGGAAACCGTGCTGGCGAGCACCCGCAAGTTCAAGCAACACGGCAAGAGCGGGCAGTGGGTGAGCGACCTGATGCCGCACATGGCCGAGTGCGCCGACGACATCTGCTTCCTGAAATCGTGCTGGGGCAACTCGACCGTCCACGCGCCGGCGATTTACGAACTGCACACCGGCCGCACGCTCGTCGGCCACCCGAGCCTGGGCAGTTGGATCACTTACGGCCTCGGCTCGGAGAGCGAGAACCTGCCGGCGTACTGCGTCATGCCGCAGCCCGAAGGGGTGAGCGAGGGCGGCGCCCCGTGCTGGGGGGCGGCGTACCTGCCGACGGTGTATCAGGGCACGCTGTTCCGCAAGGGGGCGGCACCGATCCTCAATTTGAAACCGCCACCGGACGTGAGCGGCGAGCAGAACAAGCGGGTGTTCGAGCTAGTGAACGAGTTGAACAAGGCGAGCGCGACACCGGGCGACACCGAACTGGACGCCCGGATTGCGAGCTACGAACTGGCGTTCAAGATGCAGACGCACGCGGCGGAGGCGGTGGACCTGACCAAAGAGACGAAGGAGACGAAGGCACTGTACGGGCTGGGCAAGAAGGAGACGGCCGAGTTCGGCACGCGGCTGCTGCTCGCCCGCCGGCTGGTGGAGCGGGGCGTGCGGTTCGTGCAGGTGTACAGCGGCGGCGGCCCGCTGACGATGCAGTGGGACGCGCACGACGACATCAACGGCAACCACGAGAAGATGTGCGGGCACGCCGACAAGCCCATTGCCGGCCTGCTCACGGACCTCAAGCGAACGGGACTGCTGAAGGACACGCTGGTGGTGTGGTGCTCGGAGTTCGGCCGCACGCCGAACTGCCAGGGGAGCGTCGGCCGGGATCACAACCCGCTCGGGTACACCATGTGGTTCGCCGGCGGCGGGGCGAAGGCGGGCACGAGCGTGGGCACCACCGACGAGTTCGGCCTGCACGCCGAGGACACGCCGATCTCGGTGAACGACTTCCACGCCACCATCCTTCACCTGCTCGGCGTGGACCACGAGAAGCTGACGACCCGGCACAGCGGACGGGACGAGCGGCTGACCGACGTGGGCGGCACGGTGGTGAAGGCGGCCGTCGGATAGAATACCCGCACCCACGAGGCGTTGCCATGACCCGGTACGATTTCGCCCGGCACTTCCGCACGGTGTGCAACGTCCTCGGCGTGTGGGAGTACGACGAGCCGGACGCGGACGCCGCCGCGCTCGACGCCGCCGCCGCGAGGGTGTGGAAGCTGTGGCTCATCCCCAGCCTGTTCGACGGGTTCGACCCGGCCGACTGGCGCTTGTCCGACGACGAGCGGGCGACGATGCAGGCGCAAGTGGGCCTCTACCGCGAGGCGGCGGAAGGGTGGCACTGTCGCGGGGGCGATCCGACCGCGGCGGACGTGGCGAAGGCGCGGGTGGCGTTCCGCCAGGTTTACCGCGCCATCGGCTCCCGGTTGTATCACTCGGAAAATCTCCCCCTGTTACGCGACCTCCACCGCATCGTACTCCACCCGCCCGACGAGGGGTTCCGGCGGTGGGTGAGGGGGGTGGACATCCGGTTCGATACGGACTTCGATGGCGACCCGGTGATCGGACTCACTCTCATCGTCCCGGATGACGCGCTCGACGACGAGCAATTCTGGACGGAGTGGCGGGCGATTCGGTGGCCCCTGAAAAAGCGTGCCCTCGAACGGGTGACCGGACCCGAGCACGTCTCGATGACGCTTGCCGGGGAGGACGAGTTGGCGGCTCGGATGATGGGGGTGGCGGCGTGAACCCCCACCAACTGCTCGCCCACGCCGGCCGACTCGCCCGCAGTCGCAACCGCGACTCCCAACAGGCCGACTTCCGCCGGGCGGTGTCCGCCGCCTACTACGCCCTCTTTCACCTGCTCACCCAAGACGCGGCCGGCCGGCTCACCCGCCGCGAAGATCTGCGACCGCTCGTCGCACGCAAGTTCGATCATGGGCAGGTGAAGCAAACGTGCGTCCAGTTCGCCCGCTGGCAGAAGCCGCCCGACTCGCCCTTCGGACGGGCCGTCCCGTTCGTCCCCGACGACCTGCGAACGGTGGCCGACACCCTTCAGGAACTCCAGGCCGCGCGACACCGGGCGGACTACGACCCGCGGGCGGAAGCCGACTTCGATCGCGGGGCAGCGTTCGAGTGGGTGGACCTCGGGCGAACGGCTTTCGACGCATGGGAGCGGGTGCGGACCGACCCCGCGGCCGAGGCGTTTCTGCTCGCCATGTTGTTCCGCGACCTGGGCAAGTGACCGCCCGGTTACCAGCCCATCGCCAGCTTCACCGCCCGCGTGAGCAACTCCTTCAGCACCTTCGCGTCCACGTCGGACAGCGCCTGCACGTACAGGCACGCCTTGCCCAACTTGTGCGGCCCCAGCTTGGTGAGCAGGTCGGCGCACCCGCTCAGGCCGGGGGTGATGAACACCGACAGGTCCTTCTTCCGCGGGGAGACGCCGATCAGGTAAGTGCCGTTCGTCCGCCCGCCGGCCGTGGTGGTGGTGTGCGTGCCGAAGCCGATGACCGACGCCCCCCACAGCGTCGGTTCGGCCTTCGTGATCCCCTTCATCAGCTTGATGACCGCCTGGCAGTCGGCCTTCCGACCGGGGTCGGTGACGGCGGCCAGCAAGGCCTTGACACCGGCGTCGGTCGAGTTCGTCTTCGGGTCGGCCACAGGGGGGGTTCTCCGGGTGCGAAGCCGAGCGCCCGCGGACACCCGCCCGGGGTTTCGGCGGAACGCGGACGCGACCTCCGACCGAGAGTAGCATCATGCTGTGTTCAGCACCAGATCGACCGACCGTGTTCCCGTCCGTTCTGGCCAACTCGTGAATGTCGGGATCGTCCCGAACGCGTCACGCCACCGGCACCACGTTCGGCGGCACGTTGTCCGTCGGCTTCAGGCGGTCCCGCTGCCGCTGTTGCAGCACGCGGTTGATCACTTCCAGGTACGCCAGCGCGCTCGCCTCGATCACGTCCATGCTCGTCGCGCGGGCGCTCGTCCGCCGACCGCCGTGGTCGATCTCCACGTGCGCCTCGCCGAGCGCGTCCATGTCTTGTGTCAGCGCCCGCACGCGGTAGTCCACCACCTTCGCCTCCACGCCGGTGACGCGGCTGATGGCTTTGAACAAGGCGTCAATCGGCCCGTTGCCCGGAGCCGCGTCGCGGCGAACTCGGCCTTCGGGGTCGTCGCGGTGCTTCAGGCTCACCGCCGCACTCGTCTGCGAGCCGGTGCCGGCGGTGCTGGTGAACCCCACCAGCGTCCACACCTTCTTCACCTCCGACCCGGCTTGCAGCTCGGTCTCGATGAGCGACTCGATGTCGGCGTCGAACACCTCCTTCTTGGCGTCGGCCAGCTTCTTGAACGCGGCGAACACGCGGTTCAACTGCTCGTCGCTCAGGGTGTACCCCAGGTGCCCGACGCGATCCCGCAGGGCCGCCCGCCCGCTGTGCTTGCCGAGCACCAGTTCCGTCTTCGTCAGGCCCACGTCGTCCGGCCGCATGATCTCGTAGGTGTTGGCGTTCTTCAACATGCCGTCCTGGTGGATGCCCGCCTCGTGCGCGAAGGCGTTCCGCCCGACGATGGCCTTGTTGCGTTGCACCTGCATCCCGGTGAGCGCGGTCAGCTTGCGGCTGGTCGGGAAGAGCAGTTGCGTGTTGATGCCGGTGGTCAGGGCGTAGTGGTCCTGCCGCGTCCGCATGGCCATCACGATCTCTTCGAGCGCCGTGTTGCCGGCCCGCTCGCCGATGCCGTTGATGGTGCACTCCACCTGCCGGGCGCCTTCGTTCAGCGCCGCCAGGCTGTTCGCCACCGCCAGCCCCAGGTCGTTGTGGCAGTGAACGCTGAGGATACATTTGTCGATGCCGCGGACCGTCTTCTTCAAATGCCGGATGATGGCGGCGTAGTGCTCGGGCACGGCGTACCCGACCGTGTCGGGGATGTTCAGCGTGGTCGCCCCGGCTTCGACGGCGCGTTCGACCACTTCGGCCAGGAAGTCCAATTCCGTGCGGCTGGCGTCTTCGGGGCTGAACTCCACGTCGGCGACATGATCGCGGGCACGCTTCACGCCCTCCACCGTCCGCCGGATGATCTCGGCGCGGTCCATCTTCAACTTGAACTCGCGGTGGATGGCACTCGTCGCCAGGAACACGTGAACGCGCGGGTTCGGCGACGGCTTGACCGCTTCGGCCGCGCGGTCGATGTCGGCCGCGTTGCACCGGGCCAACCCCGCGATGACCGGCCCGTGGACCTGCCGGGCGATCTCCCGCACGCTCTCGAAGTCGCCGGGCGAGGCGATGGGGAACCCGGCCTCGATCACGTCCACGCCGAGGTTCTTGAGCTGGATGGCCATCTCCAGCTTCTCGGCCAGGTTCATGCTGCAACCGGGGCTTTGCTCGCCGTCGCGGAGGGTGGTGTCGAACACCAGCACGCGGTTCGGGTCGGTCGGCGGGGTCATCGGCGGGTCACCTCGGGGAGGGGCTGGTGTGGTCTGCTCGCTCCGCGAGCGGGACGTTTAAACCCGCTCGCGGAGCCAGCAGAACACACCAACCCCAACCCCAGGTGAACCCCCCCATAACCCCCCCCACCACCCCAACCCCGTGC
>JANNVG010000828.1:0-4104 GCA_031414395.1 Fimbriiglobus sp. | reverse complement strand
AGCACCCCGGTCGTCACCCAGCAGCAGGTGACCACCTACAAGCAGGAGATGGTGGCCGTCCCGTACAGCTACCAGGAAGCGGTCGTCACGCCGGTCGTCACCCAGCAGCAGGTGACCACCTACAAGCAAGAGATGGTGGCGGTGCCGTACAGCTACCAGGTGAGCAAGCCGGTCACCACCATGACCACCCAGCAGGTGAACCGGACGGTGTGCGTGCCGACGGTGGTCGCCCAACAGGTGGCCGTGCAGCGGCAGGTGATGGTGCCGGTGATGAGCGGCGGGTGCGGCGTGTCGGCCCCGGCCATGACGGTGAGCGGCGGGTGCGGCGGCGCGGCCGTCACCACCGGCTGCGGCGGGTGCGGCGCGGCCCCGGTGAGCGTCGGGTACGGCGGGGCGGTGATGAGCGGCGGGTGCGGCGTGGCCGTGGCCGCCCCCACCATGAGCTACGTCGCCCAGACCGTCACCGAGTGCCAGACGGTCAACCGCACCGTCATGCAGCAGCAGACGGTGAGTGAGACGGTCCAGGTGCCGACCACCACCTACGTGACCGAAACGGTGAACGCCACCCGCCAGGAGTGCAAGACGGTGCCGGTGGTGAGCACCGTGCCGGTGACCACCTACCAGACCTCCTACGTGACCAAGCAGGCCACCCGCCAGGAGTGCACGACGGTGCCGGTGGTGAGCGAAGTGGACGTGACCACCTACACCCAGGTGCCGGTCACCGAAACCATCCAGGTGCCGGTGTACACCGCCACCACCGGCGGGTTCGGCGTGTCGGCCCCGGCGTTCAGCGGGTTCAGCGCCCCGGCGGCCGTGACCGGCGGCGGGATGGTGCAAGGGCTGATGGCCAAGAAACACGCCTTCTTCCAAGGCCTGTTCAACCGCGGCTGCAACTAAGCCGGGCGGGATGTGAAGTGATGTGACGCACCGGCCGCGGGGGGCAACCCCCGCGGCCGGTGGCGTTGTGTGCGGCGTTCGGCGGCGGGTCGTTCGCCCTCTCTCCCTCCTCCGCCGGCGGAGGAAGTACAATACTCGCATCCCGCGTTCACCCCCGAGGGCCGTCATGACCGGCGATTCGGATCGGTTGCTGGTTCAGCAGATCCGCGGCGGCGGGGCGAAGGCCGATTCCGCCTGGGAGGAGCTGGTCGCCCGCTATGAAGGGCGGTTGCGGGCCTACGTGCGGCGGCGGCTCCGCGACCACGCCAGCACCGACGACACCGTCCAGGAGACGTTCATCGGCTTCCTGAACAGCCTGCCCAGCTACGACGACAAGCGGGAACTCCAGACGTGGCTGTTCACCATCGCCTCGCACAAGGTGACGGACCACCTGCGGAAGAGCGGGCGGCGGCCGACGCAGGCCGGCAACGAGGCCGACGAGGAGCAGATGGGCAAGGCGGCCGACGAGCGGCAGCGGCCGGCCAGCAGCTTGGCCCGCAGCAGGGAGCGGATCGACCTGGAGTCCGACGCCGTCACGCGGGCGCTGAAGGAGGTCGTGGACGGCTTCCGGCAGAAGGGCGAGTGGGTGCGGGTGCAGGTGCTGGAGCTGCTGTTCGTGAAGGGCTGGCCGAACTGGAAAGTGGCGGAGTTCCTGAAGGTGAGCGAGCAGCAGGTGGCCAACTACCGCTTCGCCGCCGTGCGGAAGTTGACCGACGCGATGAAGGCGGCGGGGCTGCCGACCGACGTGTTTCCGGAGCTGACGGAGTGATCTTGTTAGCCCGAAGCGCGAGCGTGGGGCGTACCGCTTGTCCGCCAAAGCCCGGGCCCCTCGCTCCCGCATCGGGCTAACAAGATCACTCGCCGCCGAGCGTGTCCCGCAGGCTGGCCATCACCTCGTTCAGGTGGGTCAGGTTCGGGTTCAGTTCGAGCGCGTGCTTGAACGCCCGCAGCGCCGCCCGCGGCTTGTGCATCCGCAGATAGCACTGCCCCATCCCGCTCGCCGCCCCGAAGTGGTACGGGTTCAGCCGCAACACCGCCTCGCAATCGCTGATCGCCTTCGCATACTCCCCGCGGACGAAGTGCTGAACCGCCCGCTGATTGTACGCCTCGGCGAACTGCGGGCGGCGGTCGATCAGGTCGTCGCACGCCGCCACCCGCTCGCTCACGTCGGGCAGCCCGACCGCCTGCCGCAGCTCGCGGGCGAAGTCGCCGTCGTCGCGGAACCACACCTCCCAAACGGACTCGCCGGCCGTCGTCCGCACCGCCTCGTCGTCATCATGAAGTGCCGACGCCAGCACCACGTTGCAGGTCATGGTGCCGACCAACCCCAATGCGGCGGCGGCGGCCCGGCGGTGGACGGGGTCGAGGTGCGATTCCAGGATGCGGCAGAGGGTGCCTTCGGTGTACCGCTCACGGACGGCCTGGCGGAAACCGCCGACGGCCGCGTCCAGGCTGGCGCGGAACAGGTCCGGGTCGTCGCCCGGTCGCGGCTGGGGCAGTTCGTCAAAGGCTTCGACGAGTAGCGACACGGCGTCACCTCGGGGCAGACATCTCAGTGTAGAGCGAGTGCGGCGAGTCGGCCACCCGTCTGTCACTCCCCCACGACGCCCCGCAGGTCGGCCCGCTTGCCTTCATACGTCTCGTCGTAGGCCATCACCGCCGGGTCGGGGTCGCGGCCGGCCGACGCACACGCCTGCTCGTAGATCGCCGGCCACCAGTTGGCGTGCTGCGTCAGCCCCTGCTCCTTCACCGTCGTCCAGTTGCTCAGGATCTTCGACCATGCCGCATCGCCGAACGCAAGTGCCGCCTGCAAGCTGTCGAATTGCTTCACGTACCACTCGCGGCCGATCTGACTGTGCAGCACCTCGTCGGCCCAGTCGAAGTCCTGAATCGTCTTCGCAATCGGGATGCCGCTCGCGCCGGCCACCTCGAACTCATACCGCTTGCCCGTCTTCGGCATCAGCCCCTGCTCGATGAAGAACAGCACGCCGTGGCGTTCGAGCGGCGAACACTCGGTGTTCAGCCGGTAGCTCCAGTTCCACGTGATGCGGGCCTTCGTCCAGTCCACGCCGAGGGCGACGAACCCGACCTCGCCCATCATGGCGTGGCGGGCCTCGTCCCAGAGCTGCCGGCTCATGTCGCGGTAGTACCCCCACGGCTTGCCTTTCGTCTGAGTGATGATGCTGGCCATCATCTCCGGCACGTCGATCTCCCGCAGCCGCTTGTACAGCATCATCAGCACCTTGTCCCGCGCCGGCTTGGTGGCGTCGTAAAGGAACGCCTCGGCGTTCACCCCCTGGTTCCACGGGTCGGTGAAGCGCTCGTCGCGCCGCGGCACGGGGTCGTAGGTGTAGGGTGTGTTGGAGAAGCCGAGCCTGGGCGGTTTGGTTGAAGCTGGTCCGCGGCCATCGATACCGTTTGCCGACTCCCACAGTTCATCGAGTTCGAGTTGCCAGTCATCACCGTCGAAATCCAGAGCGATCAGTGCCGACTCACCGAATCCCGTCATCTCAGCGAGCTCGAGCAGAGCGAACTTCAGCACACGACGGCTCGGAGCGTCGGTCAACGGGTGTGTCTCGGAATGGTATCTGTGACAGGCCGCGTTCAACTTCGGCAGTGCGTGACTGTAGACGCCGTACAGCAGCATTTCCATCGTCGGGGCACACAGGATCTCGTCGAAGAACACCCCCAGCGCCGGGTGCGGCACGTCTTCCAATCCCAGCGGCGGTTCGCGCATTTCGCTGATGCGTTGCCGCAGCGCGGTCACGTGTTCGGCGCACAGGTAGGCGTGATGGGCGAAGGCGGTTTTCAGCTCGTAGATCGGTTCGGCGGTCAGACGTGCGGTGAGGATCTCGTGCAGTCGCTTGAAACAGTAGTGGAACCGCTTCAACCGCCGCACGCACTCGTCGAGCGGAAGGCCGGGCTTGGTGGCTTCTTCAATGCTGCACAGCCCGACGAGCGGCGGCAGGTTCTTGTACGGGGTGTAGTCGGGGAGCATGAGAAGAACGAGCCGGAAGTGTGAGCGACGGGGGAAGTGTCGTGAAGAACGAGCCGGAAGCGTGAGCGACGGGGGAAGTGTCGTGAAGAACGAGAAGCGTGAGCGACGGAACCGGCCCCGTCGGTCACGCGTACGGCGCGGGGGGTCACGTCACCCCCCTTTCTTCTAAT
>JANNVG010000827.1:0-5774 GCA_031414395.1 Fimbriiglobus sp. | reverse complement strand
CCGGCTGAAGGCCCGCGGGCACGACTGGAAGTACAGCTTCCCGCGACTCGGGCTGGTGGACTTCCGCCCGTTGAAGAAGCGGATGGACGAGCAGGCGCGGCAGGAGCGGGGCGAGTCGGAGTTCGAGAATTACGACCCGGGAGCGGCGATGGCGGAGGAGGAGGCAGACCGGGAGAAGGACGAGGAGATCGCCCGGATGCAAGAGTCGCTGGACGAAGGCTACCGCGAGAGCGTGGCGGCGGCACTGACCGAACCGCCGCCGGCCACCGTGAGGGCGTACCAGGCCGTGTACGGGGAGTTTCCCGACGGTTGGCCACCGGAGGCATAAAAGTGGCTGAAATGGGTTCGGTCAGATTTGTTTTTCAAGCGGAGTTCGCGGATGGCGGCTTCGAGGGAGGTGAAGTAGTCCAGTCCGACGGCCGCAAACTCGTTCCGCAGGTCGGTGTGCAGGGACGGGTTGCTCGCCCCACCGGCGAAATCGTTCACGTTTGAACTGACGAAGACTTTCCCTCGGGTGAACCCGGCCGCCGTCAACGCCCGACACAGTTCCAAAGACTGCTCGAGGTTCATCGAGTCCTTCATCTCTTTCTTGTGCGACGGGCGACGTTTGTTGACCAGCCGCGCGACGGCCCGGTCGAGGCAGCCCGGATCGCGTGCCAGCACGACGGCCGAGGTGAGCAGTTCGTCGGCCAGCTTGCGACACCCGGCCGGCAGACCGAACTGTCGCACCGCCGTCGGCGGGGGCATGGGGATCGCTAACGCCTTCGCCGTTTCCGCCAGCCACTCCTGATTTCGGTCGTGGAACTCCACCCACCCCTCGATCACGCCCACGATCTTGCTGGCGTGGTCGGCATACTCGGTGGGAATGAGTTCGGGAACGATCAAGTGTACAGCGTTCGGGAGTTGTTGACGCAGTTGCAGGAGTTGGACCGCCGCCAGGATTTCGGTCGGGCGAACTCGAGACGAGTGTTTCGTGTCGTCGCGTCGAAACAGGTCCAAGAAGTTGCAGGTGTCGAGGATGAGGAGGGGCGCGGGGTGGGCGAGAACGCCTGCCAGCACTTGGGCGATAGGCGTCATGCCGCCGCCTCCTCGGTGTACCGAGACAGTAGCAGGCTCTGATCAAAGAAGCGGAGGGTCAACTCGGCCGCCGCCTCTCGCGCCCACCCCTGACTCACCAGCCAGTTGCCGAACAGGCGGGCGTTGATCGGGGTCCGGGTGCGGTACGCCGAGACGACGAACTCACGCCACCGCTCCGCCTCCGGCGGCTGGAGTGGAAGGGATTTCCGTGAGGCGTCTGAGAATTGCTGCAACCGATCTCGTGTGTCCCAAGGCAATTCGGCCACGAACTGAGACGAGGGGTGGAAGTCAACTCCGGCCGCGTGAACGGCAGGCTGGATGCCGTTGTCCAGAAACGTCATCACCTCCGTCCAAGCCGCGTTCACCGCGTCGGCCGGTGGGGGCAACACCGGCCCGCCGAGGAAGACTCGCCCGCCTCGTACCTCCGCCGCGTGTGGATGCATCAGGCCGACAGTCGGCCCGGATGGTGTCGGAGAGGAGAACGCGTACCAGCGGTTCGAGCCTGGGTCCATCGTCTGCCGCAACGCCTCCTCCGCTTCGCGGAGACGTTGCCAGCCGGCCGGCAAGTGAGAGTCGAGGTGAGCGAGGAATCGGACGATTTGCTCGGGAGTGCTGGTGGCCGCCCAGCCGTGCCAGCGTTCAGCAGCGTGGGTCGGGTCCATCGTCAAGGCCTCAGGTACTCGGGAAGCGGGTTCATTCTACCTGCCGATTCAACCTTACGTCCCGGACCCGGCGGCGACTCCATCGGGACAAGTGATGACCGGGTGGTCTGTCACCCGGAGAGCGTCGGCATCGCCCGCGGCGGGTGGTACTCGGTGTAGAACACGCCACGCACGCTCGGCCCCTCGCAGGTGTGCGCCACCGTGCGGGCGGCGTCCGGGTCGGCGAGGCTCCACTTCAGCGCCGCCGTGTCGTCGCCGGGGTAGTTCGGGTCGTAGACGTGAAGCGTCAACTCGTCGCCGTGCAGGTCGTACCCGTAGGCCAACACCTGATGGTTCAGCCCGATCTTGCGGACGCTCCAGCCGGCCTGCTTCACCAGTCCCAGCGGCACCAGCCGGCCGGCGTCGAGTTGGCCGCGAATCGTCGGCCACTCGTTTTCAATCATCAGGCTGGACACCCCGCGGCGGGTCCGCACACCCGCCACGAACCGCGACGCACTCGGCCGCCGCTGCCAGTCGAGGTACTTCAGCCACGCGAACGGCATCCCCCAACTGGTGAACAGGCGGCGGCAGAAGTGGCGGAAGAGGGGTTCGGTCGGCTCGCTCGGCAGGGTGCGAACGCCGGCGTGGAACAGATCGATGGCGGTGAAGATCATGCCCCCGCACAGCCCGCGACTGGCGTCGGCGACCTGCACCGGGCCGAACGGCGAGTCGAACAGGAAGAACGGGCGGTCGGCGGGGAACGAGTTGGCGAACGGGAAGCCGTTCACACTTGGAAGGAAGCCGGGTACGCGGGCGGTGGGCATGGCCCTCGTTCCCACGCTCCGCGTGGGAACGCCGGTCGGACGCTCCGCGTCTCTGGCGAACCCGACATGACGCGGAGCGTCCAGAGGATCGTTCCCACCCGGAGCGTGGGAACGAGTGTTATTTGAACGCCTCGAACTCCTTCCCGAGCAGGCTGCTGGCGATCTTCAGTTTCAGGATCTCGTCGGTCCCTTCGTAGATGCGGCACACCCGCGTGTCGATCAGGTGCCGGCCGGGGCGGTATAGAGTACTCCACCCGCGCCCGCCGAACACCTGCACGGCCCGGTCGGCCGCGTCCCACGCCGCGTTGGTGATGTAGAACTTGGCCTTCGCCGCGAGCAGGTCGGCTTCACCCGCCAGCTTCTTGTCGGTCGGGTTGTCCTTGTGCGCTTGCAACGCCGCGGACGCTTGCAACAGAAGCGGCTCGCTGCTGCACCGGGCCATCTCGATCATGGCGATGTGGTCCTGCACGAGCTGGTGCTTGGCGATCGGCTTGCCGTGCTGGTGCCGCGCCCGGCCGTAGTCGAGCACTTCGGCGAGGCAGTCTTCGATCACCCCCAGGCACCCCGCCGCCACGCTCAGCCGCCCGCTCACCAGCGTACCCATCGCAATTCGGAAGCCGTCGCCCTCTTCGCCCAGCAGGTTCTCCTTCGGCACCGGCACGTCGGCCATCTCGAACATGGCCGTGTTGCTGCTGAACATACCCATCTTGGCCGTCAGGTTTTCCACGGCGAAGCCGGGCGACTTCGTGTCCACCACGAACGCCGAGATCCGCCGGCCCGGCCCCTCCGGCACGTCCGCCGGGTACGCGAACACCACGATGGCGTCGGCGATCCCGCCGTTCGAGATCAGGTACTTCACCCCGCTCAGGCGGTAGCCGTCGGCCGACTTCGTATACGTGCTCGTCATCTCGAGGGGGTTGCTGCCGGCGTCCGGTTCGGTCAGGCCGAAGGCGAGCACCGTGTCGCCGACTGCCGCCGCGGGCAGGTACTTCCGCTTGAGTGCTTCGCTCCCCCATGTCTGGATCGGATACGCCCCGATGCTCAGGTGGCCGGAGAAGAACGTCCGCACGCCGGTGCCCTCCCGCCCGATCCGCACGAGCGCCTTGAAGTAGCTGACCGCGTCCGCCCCACGGCCGCCGTAAGCCGGGTCGATGTTCATGCCCAGGATGTTGTGCCTCTTCGCCAGCGGTATCAGTTGGTCGTTGAACTTGTGCTCGACGTAGCACAACTCTTCCGCCGGCCGAATGTCCTCGCAGAACGCGGCGGTGTCGGCGGCGAGTGCGGCGGGGTCGAAGTGCGGCATGGGTTCACCCGGAGAGTGTGAGTGCGCGGGGCACACCCGAATTCTACCGCCGCGGCGGAAGTGGGGCACGGGTGCAACAATGCGGCGGGTGGCGGCGTAACATATTCATCCGCCCGGAGTCACGTCGAATGCCCACTTTTTCTGAACGCCTCGCCGACACCGTCGCCAGGTACGGCCCGCTGTGCGTCGGCCTCGACCCGCGGGTGGACATGCTGCCGGCCGAGTACGCCGAGTTGCCGCCGGTCGATGCGGTCGAACGCTTCTGCCTGAAAATCCTGGATCTGGTGCGGCCGTACTGCGGGGTGGTGAAGCCGCAGGCGGCGTTCTTCGAGTTGCTCGGCGGGGGCGGGTTCGAGGCGATGGACACGGTGCTCAAGCTGGCGCGGGAGAAGGGGTTCGTCACCATTCTGGACGGCAAGCGGGGCGACATCGCCAGCACCGCGACGGCGTATGCCGAGGCCGCGTTCGGCCCAACGTGGGACGCCGACGCCGTCACCGTCAACCCGTACATGGGGTACGACGCGGTTGAGCCGTTCCTGACGGTCGGCCGCAAGACGACTCCGGCCCGCGGGGTGTTCGCCCTGGTGCGCACGAGCAACCCGGACGGCGGGCGGTTTCAGAATTTGGAGTGCGAGGGCAAGCCGCTCTACCGGCACGTGGCCGAGGCGGTGGCCGAGTGGAACGACGGGTTCGGCGACGTGGGGGCGGTGGTGGGCGCGACCAACCCGGCCGAGTTGAAGGAGCTGCGGGAGGCCATCCCGGACGTGTGGTTCCTGGTACCGGGGTACGGCGCGCAGGGCGGCACGGCGGCGGACGTGAAGGCGGCGTACCGGGCCGACGGCAGCGGGGCGGTGGTGAACAGCAGCCGCGGGGTGGTGTTCCCGTACCACCGCGACGACACCGATTGGGAGTTGAAGGTGATCAGCGCGGCGATGAAGGCCCAGGCGGAGCTGCGAGGGTAGGCGTCCGCGGATGAGTCTCAGTCTCACCATTTCCCCCCCACTCACCCACGAGAGGCGATTCCGGCCCATCGGTCGGCGCGTGGCGAACCGGCAGCAGTGAAAACAACAACACCCGACCGGGGTGCGGTCGGGTGTGCGGAGAGGTTGTGCTTCTAGGGGCGGGCCGGGTCGCCCGCGGCGGGAATCACGGGCCGGTCGGCTTGACCACCGTCGGGGTCGATCCCGTCGGCGACGACCCCGTCGGCGACGACGAGGTTTCGATGGTCAGACCGCTGGTCGAGGTGGGCACGCTGCCCGTCGCCAGAGCCGCCATGATCACCACCACCACCACCGACCACAGGTGCCGTCTTCGCATAAATCACCCATGAGAGTAGGAAGCCGCCCAGATAGCAGATCATGTCGATGTTGTCATACGTGCCGACCACCAGACCGACCAGTTGGCCCAGTTCGCCGCCCACGGCCAGCACGACACCGGTCACGACCCACACGTTCATCCGCCGCCAGATCATCAGCATCCAGCTGGTGTAAGCGTACACCCAGCAGCCGTCGGGCAGGCAGTTCTTCACCCACTCCGGCAGTGGAATGTCGGGCCGCACGATCAGCCAGTTCGCCCCGACCGCGTCGATCCAACGGAACACCCACATCTGCTGGTCCCGCCACCCGATGTAGATGGCGGTGCCGACGGCCACCGGCAGGACGACGTGGAGGATGAAGTAGAGTGCCCGCGTCATCTCCCGCCCCGTCGGTATCGGCCTGGGTGTATCCACCACTTGAATACGGACACGCCGACACCCGGCAAGGCGTGAGAGGGAAACGAGTCACGCGGCCGGCGGGTTCGGTCGGGTGGCCGACTCTCGCCGAGAGTAGGAGTGGGGGTTCGGCCGGAGTGACGCGCGTGCCGTTGGTGGACGCCGGCGTGCGCTCCACGCCGGCTTCACTCGCATCGTCCCCCGTCCGACTCTCGGCG
>JANNVG010000826.1:0-4011 GCA_031414395.1 Fimbriiglobus sp. | reverse complement strand
GTAGGTGGGCGCGTGCACAACTACCGCCTCGGGCGTGTGCGGTTGGCGGCCACCGACCAGTTCGGCCGGTGGATGCCACCCGCGTGGGCGCTCGCCCGCTGTCTCAACGAGTCCGACGAACCCATCCCGCCGCTGCTGGGCTTGCTCTCCCCGTTCCTGATGAACGGCCGCCGGTTCCGCCACAACCTCACTCCGACAGACCTGCCGGAATGGTGGCTGGAAGACGCCTGACCCACTTCCCGCGTGCGCTCCCGCTGTCGTCTGCGGATAGCTCCACATTCCCCGGAGCCTCGCCGTGCGCTACTTCGCATTCCTCCTCGCGTTCACCCTCCCGCTGGCCGCCGCGGATGGCGTCGTGTTCCCCGACGACCCGTGCGTCATCGACGTGGTGAGGCACTGCGGGGCGAAGGGGGACGGCAAGGCCGACGACACCGCCGCGCTGCAAAAAGCCCTCGACGACTCGTGCGGGCCGAAGGCCAAGCGGACGGCCGTCGTGTACATCCCGAACGGCACCTACCGCCTGACCGACACGCTGGTGATGCAGAAGGGGAAGACCGGCTCCGGCCTCGGGGCGTGGGTGTACGGGCAGTCGCGGGCCGGCGTGGTGCTGAAGCTGGACGACAAGCTGAAGGGCGTGAAGTCGCTCCTGCTCACCCACCCGACGGACGACGGCAAGACGTCGGCCAACTGGTTCTTCCGCAACGTCCGGCACGTCACGCTCGACGTCGGCGACAACCCGACCACCGACGGCATCCGGTACATGGGGAACAACCAGAGCCTCATCAAAGATGTCACGATCAAGGGCAACGGCAACATCGGCATCAACGCCGGGTTCATCGCCGAGAGCGGCCCCAACAGCGTTCAGGACGTTTCCATCTCCGGGTTCGACACCGGCATCAAATCGCACTGGTGCTACGGGCAGACGCTGTCGCGGATCACGATCAAGGACTGCCGCACGCTCGGCGTCCACGTGATCGCCAACGTGGTGGCCATCGAAGACCTGGTGGTCGAGAACACCCCGCAGGCACTGTTCGCCGACTACCCCGAAGACTGGACGTGGTGGAGCGGGGTCGTGGCGCTGGTGGGCGGCAAGTTCAAGACGACGAAGTCGGACAAGCCGGCGATTCGCGTGAAGGGGCACCTGTTCGCCCGCGATGTCGTCAGCGAAGGGTACAAGCAGGTGCTCGCCGGCGAGGGCAAGATCAAGGGCGTGGAGGGCAACACCATCGCCGAGTACAGTTCGCACGCCCCGGTGTCGGCGTTCAAGGACGCGAGCAGTGGCAAAGTGCTGCGGCTGCCGGTCAAGAAGGAACCTGCGGTGGCGTGGGAGACCGACCCGACGAAGTGGGTGTGCGTGGACGACTACGGCGCGAAGGCGGGCGACAACAAGGACGACACCGAAGCGATTCAGAAGGCGTTCGACGCGGCGGCGAAGGGCGGCAAGACGGTCGTGTACTTCCGCAGCACCGTCGGCGGCGACCCGAACCACTACACGATGAAGGGCGAGGTGAAGGTGAAGGGGAGCGTGCGGCTGGTGATGGGCCTCGGGTTCGCCCGCATCCTGGAAGGCAAGTTCGTCATCGACGACGAGTCGGCCCCGGCCGTCAAGTTCCTGCACCTGTACTCGTTCGGCGGCACGCCGTTCAGCTACGAGCACCGCGGGACGAAGAACACGCTGATCGTGGAGAGCGCGGAAGGCACCATCGTCGGCAACGGCGCGGGCGACATCTTCAGCACCGACACGCCGTCGCACGCCCACCTGAAGAAGGCCGGGCAGAACATGTGGGCACGCGGGCTGAACCCCGAGGGCACGAGCGACGCCGGGCTGGTGAGCAACGCCGGCGGCAACTTGTGGGTGCTGGGGTGCAAGACGGAGGGCAAGGGGAAGCGGCACAGCACCACCGCCGGCGGCAAGTCGGAGTTGTACGGGCTGTACGAGTACACCACGGAGGCGGTGAAGGAGGGGGACGAGCGGCCGATGTTCGAGGTGGTCGATTCGGCGATGAGCGTGGCCGCCACGCGGGAGGTGTGCTTCCACGGACAGCCGTTCGTGGTGAAACTGCACGAGGTGCGGGGCCAGGAGACGAAGCGGATCAAGAAGGGCGACAGCGACGGGACGATTGTGCTGCTGACCGCGGAGAAGAAGTGATCGCCTCATCTGGTATGATGTCGTCATGGACCCGCTGCTCGCCCGCATCACCATCGATCCCGCCGTCTGCCACGGCAAGCCGTGCGTGCGGGGGTTGCGCTACCCGGTGGAGTCGCTGCTCGAACTGCTCGGCTCGGGGATGACGCACGACGAGCTCCTGGCCGACTACCCCGACCTGGAGTGTGACGACCTGCGGGCGGTGCTCACCTACGCCGCCCGGTTGGCTCACACCCGCCGCCTCCAGCCGGTGACGCCGTGAACTTCCTGGTGGACGCCCAACTGCCTCGCCGGCTGACGGCGTGGCTGACCGCCGCCGGGTGCGACGCCACCCACACGCTCGACCTGCCGGACGGCAACCGGACGAGTGACGCGCAGGTGATCGGCGTGGCCGAGCGCGAACAGCGGGTGGTGGTCAGCAAAGACGCCGACTTCGTTGATTCGCACCTGCTCTACGGCCGACCGCCCAAGTTGCTGCTCATCTCGACCGGGAACGTCACCAACGCCGAGTTGGAAACCCTGTTCGTGGCACTCATCCCCGACATCGTCCGCGAGTTCGCCACGAACACGTTCCTCGAACTTGGTCGCACCGGGCTGGTGGTGCGGGGGTGACGCGGGAACCGCATACGCCGTCAGAACAGATCCGCGGGGTCGGCGGACTTCACCTTCCGCACGGCCAGCAACCCGGACAGCACGCACATGCCGACGGTGAGCGCCAGCACGAACCCGACCCGCTCCCACGTCATGCCGATGGGCAGGCGGGCGGCCGTCTTCGCCACCTCATACAGGCCCAGCCCGCCCACCAGCCCGAGCGCGTACCCGGCCACGCTCAGGTACACCGACTGCCACACCACCACCCGGAACAGGTAGCCGAACTGGTACCCCATCGCCTTCAGGGTGGCGTACTCGGGCATGTGCTTCTTGATGTCGGCCACCATCATCTGGTAGATGAAGATGCCGCCGACGGTGACGGCCAGCAGCACGCCGAAGTAGAAGAACTGGCCCAGGGCCGTGCGGTTCACCCAGTAGTCCGTCTCCAACTGCTCGATCTCCGCCCGCGTGAACACCTTCACCCCGTCGGCCGCCAGTGATCGCGTCAGCCGCTCCTTCACGCCCTCCGGCGTCTCGCCGTCGGTCGCGCTCACCAGGCCGAACGTGACCAGGTGCGGCGGGGTGCCCATGTGGTCGTTGAAGGTCCGCTCGTTGGTCAGCAGCAGGCCGGTGTAGTTGAACCCGGTGCCGGCGCGGAAGTACCCGGCGAGGGTGACGCTCTGCCCGTTCAGCTCGGTGCGAGTGACACCGGGCGTCATGTCCTCCACCCGCCCGAAGTCCGGCCGCGACTTCGCGTCGAACAGCACCTCGCCCACCCGCCCGAGGGCCGCCTGTTTGGTCGCCTGCTCGTCGGCCGTGTCGAAGATGCCGGCGTCGCCGGGCGGCAGGAACACGCGGTCCAGTTGGCCCGGCGGCACGCCCACGACGGCGATGGCCCACCGCTTGCCGCCCTTCTCCGGGTCGGCCGTCGGGTTCTTCCAGTAGGCCGTGCCGAACGACACCGGCTGCACCTCGCCCACGCCGGCCACCGCCCCGGCCCGCGCGAGTGTGTCCCGCGACACCTTCCCCGGCCGGCTCAGGTCCACGTACTCGCCGCTGGTGATGAGCACGTCGAACCGCATCTTGCCGTACAGCAGGGTGGCCGTGTTCTCCACCGACCCGAGGAAGCCGAGTTGCATGAACACGAGCACGACGGCGAACGCCGTGCCGACCACCGACACGGCCGTGCGGCCGGGCTGGTGGAGCAGTGACGACAGGGCGAGGCGGGAGGAGGTCATGGGCAACAATTTGTAGGGCGGGCGAGGCGGCGTCAG